>JAQGPD010000007.1 GCA_028293305.1 Verrucomicrobiales bacterium
TGACGTGGGAGACGTCCTTGGTGCCGAGTCCGTCCGCCGTGGGATCGATGGGAGCGAGCTTGACGGGGGCGGAGGGATTGGTTAAATCCACGACCTGAACGCCCGCATTGGAGGCCGCGAAGGCACGCTTCGAAGCCGGGTCGAAAGCGGGGATTTCCGAACCGCCGACTCCGGTGGCCAATCCGTTATCGGATAGCACGATGGAGCTTTTCAAGGTCGTGGTGAGCGCATTCGTGGGCACCGCGGGGACCGTCGGAGCGGCGGTGGTGGTGATGGTGAAGCTGACGCTTTCCGCCGCCACGGTGTAGGTGATCGTGTTAGGTCCAGGAGAGGCAAGTGCCGGATCGAAAGTATCCCCCGCCACGCCGTTCCCGGAGAAAGTCCCACCCGTCGGGGAAACGCCGGCGGCGTCGGTTAGGTTGATGGGAGAAGTGTCCGAGACCGCGAAAAGTCCGGCGGTGGCGGCGGGGTTGATCAGCGGGGGCGCCGCGGAAGCCGTGCCGGTGAGGAGGTGGCCGCCGGCGATCAGGCAGGCGAGCGGCGTGAAGGCGAGGAGGGGGAGGGTCCGGAGACGGAGGTTCATGGATCTCATGATGACGGCTAAAAGGTTGATGAAAAAATTCAGTGCGACCGCCGCCCACCATCGAAACGAAATCCCTGTCAGCAAAGTTTTTAAGGTGGCAATAAAGCCACATACGCTTTTTTGATAGTATGACACGATATCGTGACACAACGTGGTTATATCAGCAAACTTCCCGTGGCATTCCGCATCCTGCCATTTCTCCGGGAGGTTCCACACCAAGGTGTTCCGCATGCCGGCATCCAGACCGGAAAGCGGCACGATCACACTGCACCCGCAGTGGATTCGCCGGCGGGTTCCAACCTGACAGAACGCCAGAATGCTATTCCTGACAACCATGCCGGATTGAAAGTGAAGGCGTGGATCATGAGCATGCCGAAGGTCAGGTCGGCGAAATCGATGAGAAATAAAATGCCCAGATGCATGCCGGTCATGGCCATCCACGCCCACTTTCTGGTGACCGGATGCAGACCCAGCGGAAGGAAAAGAATCTCCAGCCAGAGACTTCCCCAGGAGAATGATTTCAAGGCCCAGTCCGGCAGAGCGGACACGGCTTCGCGGATGAAACCTGGTCGGGCGAGGGGCGAGTCCAGCAGACGGGCGATGGCGGTGCCATCCTGCCAACTTGGACTGTCCCATTTCGTCAGACCGCTGAAAGTGTAGCCCACGGCCAGCAGGACCCAGGCACAGATGGGAATCATGGCCGGCATGCGCCATGCCGGGAAATCGTCAGGATCCCTCGCGGGTTTTGGGTTCAGTTTTTCACCGGTCGGAATGAGGCTGCAGAGCACGAGGAGCAAGCCCAAATAGGCCAAAGCGGGATTGCTAGTCAGGTTGTTTCTATGGAACAGGGCGGTGGAACCGAACCACAGCAGAATTGATAGCAAGCGTCGCTGCCAGCCGAGGGTTAAGCCGATGGATAGAAGTGTGAGGGCGGTGGTGAAAGTAGTCGCGAAAACGGGGCTGTTCCACCACACGAGGGGATTCGGAAACAAGCCCGCCAACGGATTCAGTGAGGGATCGGGCAGGATCCCGTCGCGGCTGAAAAGCTCGGCCGACCATGGGATCAGGGATCCGAAATGGATCGTCAGGTAAAGTCCGAAAAGAACGCGGAACCGGGCGAACCACACGGAAGTCAGGGGAGGAGGAATCATGGCAGGGAAACTTGATAAGTGAAGGCGGTTTCCGTGCTTCCCGCGCGGGGTTCGATGAGGATTTCAAAGTCCGTCCAGTCTTCCGGGATGCCGAGTTCACGGCGCAGGCCGGCATGGGGCCGGAGGGCTTGGCGGTGGAGGGAGGCACGCAGATTTTCCGGAAGGCGCGGGGCGAACACCAGCATGGCGCCATGGACATTCCGGCGGAGATAGGGTCCGCGGATGGAGGCATAGCGGGCGGGCGTCAGCCGGATCTCCTGACGGATTCCCGCGGAGTCCGTGGCGCGGAGTGAGCACCGCGCAGTGAAGGCTTCGTAGCCATCCACGGAGCTGAAAACCTTGGTGAAAGGCGCGATGCCCGAGGCAGCGCCGAGGCCCTGCAACCAGCGGCAGTCCCACCAGTGTCCGGCCATGCGGGTGAGGCCCAATAGCAAAATCACGGCGGCGGCGGTGTTGGAAAAACGCGCGGTGAATTTCATGTCAGGATGGGGTCGCGGTTTCAGTTCCGGTCAGCGGTGCGGCGGTGGCAGCAAGGCGCTTCTGCATCTGGCAGGCCGTGCGTTTGGAGCAGCCCATGCAGGTGGGAGGAAGGGGCGGCGCGTGCACGTCCTGGAACTTCAGCATGGCTCCAAACTTCGCCTCCAGGGGTGCGGAAAATCCACAGCGGGCGGGATTTTCCGTGGGGTTGTCGAAGGTGCCAAACATCCAATCCCACACCGGCAGGTCCGCATAGTTTCCGCTATGGCGTTGGTATTGGTGATGCACCCGGTGCGACTCCGGACGCTGGATGAAATTCCCGATCCAGCGCGGGGTTTTGATATTCCAATGGTAGAAATATTCCGCCACGGCGGTGAGGGCGGTGTAGATCGCACCGGCCACGGGATCGCATCCGAGCACTCCATATAGCAAACCCGCGCCGATGATGGAGTTGATCAGGATCTCAACGGGGTGCTTGTAGAAGCTTGTCAGGATTTCAATTCGCGAGGCGCTGTGATGCAGCTGATGGCAAAGCCGCCAGAAGAATTTGGATTCATGCCGGAGCCGGTGCCACCAATAATAAACAAAGGTGGAAACCAGATAGGCCACCGCCGCCGCGACGGGGGCGGAGAACTTGTCGGACAAGTGAAAGACACTCCAACGGCTGAACCATCGGTCCCAGGTGAATCCGGCCATGATAACAATACCGGCCTGCGCGGCGTTCAGCAGGACGATCCGCCGCCACCAGCCTTTCACTTCCGGCAGATCCGAGGCGGGACGGCAGCGTTCGATGATGATGAACAGGACGGCGATGAGGGCGAGGATGGGAATGAGCATGCGTCATTCTCATCCTCCGCAAGGCATCGCGTTAATTGATATGCCTGGTGCCGCCATCGGTTTTCCCAATAGTCGCGCGGCGGCCGCGGCCGCGGCGGGGGTGGCGGTGGCGCGATCCTGACTGTTAGGCTGCTTTTCGTCGGCGGCGCAGGAGCAGGTGGCCGGCGGAGAGGAGGATCAGCGCGGTGCCCGAGGGTTCGGGGATGACGGGGACGTTTTGACTGACGGCGGCGTTGGATTGCTGCAGTCCGTTTTTGGCGTAGTCGGAGGCGCGCTCCAGGACGACCGCGCCGGACCATGGGCTGACAATTTGGTGCGAGGCGGCGATGGCGCTGGCGGCGGCGGGATCCGTTAGTGCAAGACGGGAGGCTTCCCGGCGGGCATACCAGCGGGCGAGACTATCACTTACTTTCACGGCACCCTCAGGCGGGGCGGTGCCGGCGGCTTGAACGGAGAAGCTGGGATTTCTTTGAGTGAAACCTTCCCGCAACGAGGCGGCGAGATCCTGTCCTTCATGCCTCACGGGAATGGTCCGGATGCGTGTGGCGTCGGCCAGGGTGCGGCTGAAATTGTTTTGGCCGGGGATGAGCGGGACGTCCAGGAGAACGAACGATGCGGGACTGCGATCGAGGATTTGCTCCAGGGAAACCCGGGAATCGTGTCCCGAGGGCTGTGGTCCGTGGAGCCAGATGAGGCAGCCCGACGGTTTGCCGCGCAGCCAATCCATGGCGGCGGCGAGGGCGGCGGCATTGTCACGGCCACCGGCGAAGGATGGGGAGAAATCGTCAGGGTTTGTCAGGATTTCCAAATCGGCGGACGTGTCACCGGGGAGGAAAATGGCGCTTTGTCCGGCGGGCGACAGGGTCTTCACGGCATTGGCCATAGCCGATTTCCATGTCGCCATGGGGGCCGAGCTGTCCACCACCCAGGCGATGGCTCCGGGTTTGAATACGTCAGGTTCGCCGGCCTTGCCTATCACTATTTTCGACTCCGCCGGAGCCAGCGGATCCTCACAAAAAACCAGCGGCGCGCCGGCATGTTTCCAGAGGAATGAGGTGCCGGCCCCGCTCAGTTTCCCCCAGGGAAGACCGGTGGTGACGGTGGGGGAACCGCCCTCCATGGTCGTGTGCCCCTGCAGGTCCGCGGACAATGTCAGGGTGCCGCGGTCGGCTTGGATCCACAGGGGTTGGGTGCCGGAGTCAGGCAGCTCGAAGTTCCGCTCCACCAGGCTTGGCAGCCAGATGCGGTCGCCGGTGCCGGATGGCACGGTGATGGTGATGCGCGTTTTCAGTTGGCCGCGGGCGGGCACCGGAAAGGCCTGCAGGAGGATGCTGCCGGCGTCCGGTTGTGTGACGAGCACGGGGTCGCGCCGCTCGACGATGGCGACGGCTTGATAGGCGGCGCGCACTTTGGCCACGGTGCTGAAGGCCGCCTCCTCCGGCTTGCCATCCACCCACAGGGTCACGCGGCTGACAAATCCGCCGGGCGGCAGGGCGATGCGGCACCTGGCCTCCTCGGGCCGCGCGGTGGAGTTTTGGAATGTCAGGGTCCATTCCCCCCAAGTCAGTCCGGAGGCGTCCTCACAATGCCAGTCCATGCGGCTTTCGCCCAGGCTCAGCCCGGTCACGCGGCCCGCGACCTGGGTGCCGCCGCGGGCTTCATCGATGCGGCGACGGCCTCCCTGGGCAAATGGCTGACCGATGATAGGCCGCCAGACAAAGGGAGGCCTGGCCTCGTTGAAAGGGGTGCCGGTGACCCGGAAATAAAGATCGCGGCTGACCGTGAGGGATTCATCCCATGGCGACTCCCGGGTGCCGGAGGCGAGATTGATCCAGGAGCTGACCCAGCCGGCTGGTGAATTTTCCTGATAGCAGATCCGCAGCAATGCCGACTCCGATCCAAAGCGCCGCACCAGCCTGGCGGCGGATGCCCAGACTTCCCCGTCAGCGCCGGTGTCCGAGACCCGGTGCACAGCGATCCGGGTGAACAAAGCGGGAGCCTCGACCAAAATCACCGCGAGCGCGCCGAGGCGGAAGCCCCATTTCAATCCCCGCGCCGTGCCCGCGACGGCGTGGCGCAGCAGCAGCACCCGGGCCCGTATCAGAATGATAGTGGCCAGCAGCGGCGAGAGTGGCAGCAGTCCGATCCCGAACCAAAGGATGCCCAACAAAGCGACAGGCACGATGGGCAGATAACAAATGGCATACCAGATCGCGGCGGGCAGCGCCAGGCCGACCAGCCAGGGCAGGGCGCGTCCAGTGCGCTCCGTGGCCTTTCCCCTGGAGGAGCGCCAGAAGCACCAGCCGGCCAGGGGAACGGTGAGCACCAGCAGGTGGTGCCATGCGTCCGGCATGGGGTCGAACAAAACGTCCGCGCTGCCGCGGGTGCACATTTCAAATAGGAAGACGAACAGCGGCAGGATGACTCCCAGCAAGAGGAAGGCCCCCGGACGCCGCACGCCGTGACGGTATGGTTTGGGAGGGCTTTTTTCGTCCCCGGCGTAGGAGGCGGGCGGCGGCGTATACCACCATTGTTTTTTGGCATCGCATTTGAATTCAGGATTTTCCGCGCGGGCCGGTGGCTGTTCTGCAGGGCTTGCGGGCGCGGCGGGTGTGGCCATCTTTTCGGCTGGACTGGCTGAATCGATAACGTGTTGGATGGGCAGGGCCGCAAACACTTCCGCTGGTGGAACTAGCGGGACTTCCGGGCCTGGCGTGGGAGTGGTTTTTGAAAGAGGCGGAAGGGTTTCTCCCATCTTCGCCAAGGCGAGCCGGAGGTCCTCCAAGGTCACCAGGCTGACGCCTGTCCTAAACATTTCCTCTTCAAGGTGAGCCTGCAAATCCGCTGCCAGCTCCTGGGGGTCCGCGCCTTCGAGTTCCGGGGGCGCGAGTTTCACGGCGAAATACCGGTCCAATCCAGCCTGGGCCGGAGGCGTCCATTTTAGGTTAGATGCGGTCATGGTGGTTATTCGGTTCGGCCTGCGGCCTGGGCGGCGTGGAGCATGAAACTTGGGATGAAGAGTGAGATTGGGGACTTGGGACAGGGTCTGCGGCCCGGCGGTCCGGATTTCCGGCAGGGAGTCCGGGTTTGGGTTTGAACTCAGGCGGAGGCGGAAGGTTCATTTCAGGGGAAAGGCATAGCGCGGATTAGGCATGATCTGTTGGGGTGCGGTCGAGTCCCCTTTCATGCCGTCCCGCCAAAACGTGGACTGCTTCCGGTCGAGCACGGCCCGTTTGACTCCTTGTTCGGTGATGACGACGGAATCCGTGGCGGGATCGTGGGTGAGTTGCACATCCCACCACCGGTCGGCTTCGTGATCCATATAACACCACCCCCAGCTGCCTCCGGCTGGCTTCATGAAGAACTCCACCGTGTAAGGCTCCGCGCTCCAATTGCAGGTTTGGGTGACCATGTATTCGGAGCCGTCCGCCAAGCGCAGCGCCCCCGCCACCCCGCTGGGTCCCGGCTGCACGACCATTATAAATAATCCACCCGCGAGCGCGAGCAATGCTCCAACGATGCCGGCGATGACGTTCATGACTTGCGGTGGGATTGGGTTGAAGGTGTAGCGTTTGTGGGAAAGGCGTAAAAGGCGGTTACCATGGAAAATTGGAACCCCGTCACCCCGGGCGGTTCACGGATTCCGGGACACCCGCCGTTTTCTGCAAAGCCGCACCCTGCACCCCGCCCGCAATGGCGCGTCCTGCATCCGGGGCCTTTGAGCCGCTGAGGTCCTTTTCGTCCCTTAAGTCCTTTTCGTCCTTTTCGTCTTTTTCCCCCCTACCCTCCCGCGGCCCGGTGGCCAGGTCCGCTCCAGTCCCCTGCAATCCCCGCACCGCTGCCACCAAAGCCTCAAAATACGGACGCATCAGCCGCAGCCGATCCCGCCCGGCTTCCGTGACCTGATAATATTTCCGCGCCGGTCCCGCGTTGGACTCCTCCAGCCGCGAGCCCACCAGGCCCGCACTTTTCATCCGGGACAGCAGTGGATAAATCGACCCTTCCGCCACCGACAACCCCGGCGTCGCACTGAGGCGCTTCACGAGTTCATAGCCATAACACTCGCCCCCCTCCAGAGCCGACAACAGGCACAGCTCCAGCACGCCCTTGCGCACCTGCACCGTCCAGTTGTCAAAAAAGTCGTCCATGAAAGGGGAAAATTAGGAAATTGGGAAATTAAGAAATTAAGAAATCGGAAAATCGGAAAATCGGAAAATCGAGAATCGAAAATCGAAAGTCGGGGGAACTGGGGTTACCTTGCATAGCACGGTATCGTTCGTCAAGCATAATGATGATGTTATTCTATGAACCGCTGGTATTTAATGCGGTTCCGCCGGAAAGCGCCCCTCCGTTTTGATATCCACGAGGCTTTCATGTTGCAGCCTGGAAGAGATCCTCTAGTATCGGGCGGCAGACTTTCTGCTTAGATTTTCACCCATCCATCCCATGCCTGCACGATTCCTCTCCCGCGCCATGCTCCCCCTCGGGGCTTCGTTAGCTTTTCTACTCGCCGGCTGCAACAAGCAGGAGGCGTCCACGGAAATTGTGATCGGTGAAGTGGCTTCGCTCAGCGGTGGCACCGCCGCCTGGGGCAAGGCTCAGAATGAAGGCGTGAAACTGGCGGTGGAGGAGATCAATGCGGCCGGCGGACTGCTGGGCAAAAAAGTGAAATTGATCACGGAGGACGATCAATCCAAAAACGGTGAAGCCGCCACGGTGACTAAAAAGCTGGTTTCCCGCGAAAAAGTCGTCGGTTTGATCGGCGAGATTTCCTCCAGCAAATCCCTGGAAATGGCCCCGGTCTGCCAGAAGGCCAGCATCCCGATGATTTCCCCGGGCTCCACCAACACGAAGGTGACGGAAGTGGGTGATTATATTTTCCGCGTCTGCTTCATCGATCCGTTCCAAGGCACGGTGATGGCGAAGTTCGCGCTGTCCAAGGGCTGGAAAAAAATGGCCACTTTGACGGATGTGAAGGAGGACTACAGCGTCGGGCTGACCCAGGCTTTCAAGGATTATTACACGGCGAATGGCGGCACGCTGGCCGTGGAGCAGAGTTTCAGCAAAGGCGACAAGGATTTCAAAGCCCAGCTCACCGCCGTGAAAGGTGCCGGAGTGGATGCGATTTTTGTCCCCGGCTATTATTCGGAAATCGGTTTGATCGCCGCGCAGGCGCGCGAACTGGGAATCACCGTCCCGATGTGCGGCGGCGATGGCTGGGATGACGCCTCGCTCATCAAGGTGGCCGGCGCCGCGGTCGAGGGCTGTTATTTCTCGAATCACTTTTCCACGGACGACACCTCCGAGGCGATCCAAGGTTTTGTGAAAAAATATGAGACGCTGAAAGGCGAGAAGCCTAGCACCTTCGTGGCGCTTGGGTATGATTCCGCTATGCTGCTTTTCCAAGCCATCAAGACCGCAGGCACCACGGACGGCCCGGCGGTGCGGGATGTTTTGGCCAAAACCAAGGATTTCCCCGGCATCACGGGGAGCATCACCCTGGACGAAAAACGCAACGCGACCAAGTCCGCCGTCATCCTGTCCATCAAGGATGGAAAGTTCGTGTTTGTTGAATCCGTGAAGCCCTGAGGTTGTCCATTTCCCCCTCCGTCCACCAGTATCACACGCTAGGGAAACAACCCACCACGGCACACTTTGGAACAATTCGCCCAACAACTGCTCAACGGACTTTTCCTGGGGTCGATCTACGCGCTCATCGCCCTGGGCTACACCATGGTTTACGGGGTGTTGCGCTTCATCAACTTCGCCCATGGCGACGTGTTCATGCTGGGGGCTTTTTCAGGGCTTTATCTGAACCGATGGCTGGGGCCGTCCCTGGCGTCACTGCACTGGTCCATCAGCCTGACCATCATTTTGGTGCTCTCCATGCTGATCTGCGCGGCGCTCGGGATTCTGATCGAATTCCTGGCCTACCGTCCGCTCAGGAACCGCCCGCGGCTGAATGTGCTGATCACGGCGATTGGTGTTTCCCTGCTGATTGAATACACCGGCCAGCATCCGGCGGTTTTCGGCGCGACCCAGCAACCCTTCCCCGCGCTGATCCCCGCGAATAACATTTCCCTGACCGGAAATCTCGCGGTGACGAACACGCAGATGATCGTATTTGTCACGGTGGTGCTGCTGCTCGTGGCCTTGCGCTATATTGTCATGAAAACCCGCATGGGCTTGGCGATGAGGGCCTTGTCGCTGAACCCGACCGCTTCGGCGCTCATGGGGGTCAACAACAGCGTGGTCATTTCGTTCACCTTCGGCCTCGGCTCCGCGCTGGCGGCGGCGGGCGGGATTTTGTATGCCTCGCTTTACCCGTCGGTCGAGCCGTTCATGGGCATCATGCCGGGGCTCAAGGCGTTCATCGCCGCGGTCTTGGGCGGGATTGGAAATATCCCCGGCGCCGCGTTGGGTGGCCTGATCATCGGCGTGACGGAAACGCTGGTCGGCGGCTACAGCTCCGTGGTGGGCCTGCCGACCGGATATAAAGACGGCGTGGCTTTTGTGATTTTGATCCTGATCCTGCTCTTCAAACCCTCCGGCCTGCTCGGAAAAACCGAACGCGAAAAAGTCTGAAGATGAAGCGTTACCAAGCCCAGATCACCCTCCTCGCCGCGCTGCTCATCAGCTTCGCGGTGTCCCGCATTTCGGGACAAATGAACGATTATTACCTCGATATCGTGCTGACCGCCGGCATCAGCGTGATCCTCGCTGTCAGCCTGAATCTGGTGAACGGCCACACCGGGCAATTTTCCCTGGGACACGCCGGATTCATGGCCGTGGGAGCCTATGGAGCATCGGTCGTGAGCATCGAAATGGGCCCGCCGTTGCTGCGGCTTTTCGGTTCCAGCGAGGCTGGACAAGGCGTGGCTTTTCTGGCGGCGCTGGTCATCGGCGGACTCGCGGCGGCACTTTGCGGCTGGATCGTAGGCGTTCCCTCCCTGCGGCTGCGGGGCGATTACCTCGCGATCGTGACCCTGGGATTCAACGAAATCATCCGCGTCATTCTCCAAAACACCAAACCCGACGGCGTTTTCGGCGGGGCGCTGGGGCTGGGCGGCATCCCGTCCACGACTTCTATTTTCTGGGTCTTCGGCGCGGCGGCGGTTTGTATTTATGTGGTTACGGCCATGATCGGCTCCACTTGGGGCCGGGGATTCCTGGCGGTGCGGGACGACGAAATCGCGGCGGGCTCCATGGGCATCAACACCACCCGTTATAAAGTCACCGCTTTTGTGGTGGGAGCGTTTTTTGCCGGAGTCGGCGGCGGACTTTATGCCCATCAAAAAGGCGCGATCAATCCGGAGGGCTTCAACTTTTTGAAATCCGTGGACGTGGTCGTCATGGTCATCCTGGGCGGCATGGGCAGCACCGTGGGGGTCATCGCGGCCGCCATTGTCCTGACTGGACTGAATGAATACCTGCGGGACTTCGAGCAATACCGCATGATCATCTTTTCGCTGCTGCTCATCATCATGATGATCGTCCGACCCCAGGGTCTGCTTCCCGCCACCCTCTTCCAAAAGAAAGGCCGCACCGCATGAGCCAAGGTCTTAAATTGGAAAATGCCACCATCCAATTCGGTGGGCTGAAGGCGGTCAGCGATCTCACCTTCCACGTGGAACCGGGCACCATCTTCGGCCTGATCGGCCCGAACGGCGCGGGAAAAACTACGGTTTTCAACATGATCACCGGCGTCTACACCCCGACGGCCGGCTCCATCCACTTCAACGGCATCTCCCTGCCCGGCCACCAGCCTCACCAGATCACCCCGCTCGGCATCGCCCGGACTTTTCAAAATATCCGGCTTTTTCCGTCCCTGTCGGTCTTCGACAACGTCCGCACCGCCATGCGCATGCACCTCACCGGCGGCATGGGCCGGGCGCTCCTCCGCGGCCGCGCCTGGCGCGATGAGGAAGCGACCGTCGAAGCAAATGTGATGGATCTTCTGGAAATTTTCGACCTCGGAAAGCTCCGCCACGAAATGGCCACCAGCCTCCCCTACGGAGACCAGCGCCGCCTTGAAATCGTCCGCGCCCTCGCCACCAAACCCAAACTCCTCCTACTCGACGAACCCGCCGCCGGCATGAACCCCACCGAAAAAGAGGTCCTCATGCACCTCATCAAGTTCATCCGCGATAAATTCGACATCGCCATCATGCTGGTCGAGCACGACATGAAAGTCGTCATGGGAATCTGCACCCGCATCGCCGTCCTGGAATACGGCATCAAAATCGCCGAAGGCTCTCCGGCGGAAATCCAATCCGACCCCAAAGTAATCGCCGCCTACCTCGGCACGGAGGAAACCGCCCCCGTGTAAGGACGTGAAATTTGAAATCTGAAATCTGAAATTTCAGTTTCCCGCAACCGACCCAAAGTCTGAAGTCCGAAATCTCAAATCTAGAATTCCAAGTTTCCCGATTTCCCATTTCTTAATTTCCCATTTCCAAATTTCCAAATTTCCTAATTTCTTAATTTCTTAATTTATTAATTTCTTAATTTCCTAATTTCTTAATTTTCCCCACTTTCCCCATGCTCGACGTCCGCAACCTGGAAGTAGCCTACGGCTCCATCCGCGCCCTCCATGGCGTCAGCCTCCACGTGCCTGAAAAAAGCATTGTCACCCTCATCGGAGCCAACGGCGCCGGGAAATCCTCCACCCTCCGCGCCCTTTCCGGCCTCATCAAAACCAAAGCCGGAACCGTCACCTACGAAGGAAACGAAATAACCAATCAAGCCCCGCACCGCATCGTCGCCCGCGGCCTCTGTCACGTCCCGGAAGGACGCATGATTTTTCCCAACCTAACCATTGAGGAAAACCTCCGCATGGGAGCCTTCCTCCGCCGCGACGCCAAAGGCATCGCCGCCGATATGGATTACGTTTTCACCATTTTCCCCCGACTTCTCGAGCGCCGGAAACAACTCGCCGGCACCCTCTCGGGCGGGGAGCAGCAAATGCTCGCCATCAGCCGCGCCCTCATGGGAAAACCGAAATTCCTGATGCTGGACGAACCATCGCTCGGCATCGCCCCGCTTCTGGTCAAAGCCATCTTCCAGAAAATTGTCGAAATCAATCGCACTCAAGGCCTTACAATCCTCCTCGTCGAGCAGAACGCGAACCTCGCCCTCGAAGTCTCCTCCTACGGCTACGTCCTGGAAACCGGCAAAGTCATCCTCGAAGGCCCCTCCGCCGACCTCCGCGCCAACCCCCAGGTCCAAGCCGCCTACCTCGGCATCTGACCGCCGCCCGCAATTTTGCCCTCAACTGTTTTCACTTCCTTCAGCTTCCATTTCACCCGTTCCACCAGCGGTCCCGCCGACACCCTTCTGAAAACTGAAATACTGAAAACTGAAAACTTTAAAAACTCCTCTCCCCTTTCCCAAATCCCCCCGCTAAGCTGCCACAAATTTATTATCTTCCCGGTATTGAATTTTCCACGCCCCTTGGTTTACTCCAAGCGGCTGCGGAGTGCGCGTTCCGGCTAGTTCCTTTTTCCGTTTTCTCATGAAGATCCTTTCACTTGCCTTAGTCTCACTGGTCCTCACCACCTCAGGCTCCTTCGCCCAGTTTGACGTTCTCCGTGAAAAACTTGAGAGCCTCGGCGGTCTCCAGATCGATTCCTCACGCATGGACATCCTCCCCGGAGGCACCGGCGTCGCCCTCGAAGGCGACTTCCGCCTGAAGTCCGACACCATGGAGGCCTACGCCAACAAGGCCGAGTTCATCTCCGAAACCAATACCCTCAAATTCTCCGGCAACGTCTCCATCTACAAGGACGGCCTCCTCTACCGCGGCGAGCACGCCCTTTATAATACGGAAAGCGGCGAACTCGACGCCACCGACATGCGCTCCAGCGCGGAACCCTTGTTCTTCAACGCCCGCCGCCTCGAAACCAAATCCAAAGGCGTCAGCCTGATCGAAGCCGAGGACGCCACCTTCACCACCGAAGACGCCGAAGACCCCGGATTTTACTTGGAATCCGACCGCGTGACGATCTACCCGGAAGAACGCATCGTCTTCCACCACGTCAAAGCCTACGCCGGCGACGTCCCCGTCTTTTACCTCCCCTACCTCTCCCAGCCCCTGCAGGAGGAAATGGGCTACACCTTCACCCCCGGCTACCGCAGCAATCTCGGCTTCTTCCTGCTGAACCAATACGGCACCACCATCGGGGACCACAGCATCATCAAATACAAACTCGACGGCTACGCCTCCCGCGGCCTCGGCACCGGATTTGATATCGACTCCACCCGCGCCAAAGCCGCCAACACCCCGAACTTCGGCAAATTCAAGTTCTACTGGGTCAACGACAGCGCCCCGGACGAAAACAACACCTTCTCCACCGCCGACCGCTCGGACATTGACCAAAACCGCTACCGGGTGAACCTCCAACACCGCGTTTACCTCCCCGGACCCGAGGAAAGCTCCGTTTACGTCGATCTCGATATCAATAAAATCAGCGACGAATTCTTCCTGGAGGACTTCTATCCCTGGGAATTCCGCGACGACCCGCAGCCTGACAATATCGTCAGCCTGGTCAAACACCACGACCGCGGCGAGCTCAGCGTGGCCACCCGATTCCGCGCCAACGACTTCTATCAAAGCGACACCCGCTTGCCGGAAATCGCTTTGGACATGATCCGCCAGCCCATCTTCGACACCGGCCTCTACTACGCGGGCAACACCAGCTTCGGCATTCTCAAGGAAGAACTCGGCGATGACGACGAACTCCGCCTCCGCCAGCGCCAGGACCGCCTCACCGATTCCCTGAAGGACCCGCTCTCCGCTGCCTCGCTCGACCCCACCACCTCCCGCACCACGCTCGACAGCCTCCGCGCCCAGCTCGTCGAGTCCGAGTTCACCCGCTTCCACACCTATCACGAGGTCCTCTTCCCCAAAACAATCAGCGGCGTCGTCAGCGTAACTCCCCGCGCCGGAGTCGGTTACACGAATTACTCCTCCATCAGCGGCACCGAAAAACCCAACGACACCGGCCGCGTCATCGCCGCCCTCGGTCTCGATACCAGCGCCAAATTCTCCAAGGTTTACGACGACGTCAACATTCCTTCCCTCGGCGTCGATGGCCTCCGCCACGTGGTCCAGCCTTACATGAATTATTCCTACGTCAGCGCCGACGACCAAGGGGAACAATTCAAAGGCATCGACCGCCTCGCCCTCTCCACCCGTCCCCGCCCGCTCGACGTCACCAACTACACCGCCATCGACAGCCTGCGCGACTGGAACATCGTCCGTCTCGGCGTCTACAACCGCCTCCAGACCAAGCGCAACAACACAACCATGAACTGGTTGTCCACCAACACTTACTTCGACGCCTTCGTCGAGGACCCGGAATACAATCGCGACTTCTCCAATCTCTACCAGGACATCGAGTGGAATCCCCTCCCCTGGATGCGTGCGGAATTCGGAGCCCAGGTCCCCGTTTTCGGCGACAACTTCGAATTCACGGAAATCAACACCCGCTTCACCTTCATGCCGACGGACTACCTCGACTTCACCCTCGGGCACCGTCTCCTCCAGGACCATCCGTTCTTTGAGGACAGCAACCTGGTCGACCTCCGCATCTACGCCCGCATCAACGAAAACTGGGGCGTCAGCGCTTACGAACGCTACGAACTTGACGACAGCACCCTCGAAACCCAGCAATACAGCGTCCACCGCGACCTCACCAGCTGGGTCGCCGCCTTCGGAGCCGTCATCCGCGACAACCGCGGCGCCACCGACTACGGCCTGCTCTTCTCCCTCACGCTCAAGGACTTCCCCTCCGTCCGCATCCCCGTCGACTTCGACCCCCAGGCCGGCGCCCGCTAACAAGAAAGGAGCACAAAAGGAGCACGGGCCTCCCGGCCCGTGTATTTCTCCCAAAAGCCCCAGACCCCAGACCCCGCTAGCCAAAACACCCCAATCTAGCATAAATCCGCCCGCCAAGTCCAACCTCCAAGCCTAAACCAAAGCAGGCAAAGCAAAGCAGGCAAAGCAAAGCAGGAAAAGGAAAGCAGCCAAACAAAAAGCCCCAGTCCCCCGCCCCACCCGGAGCCCCCCCAAACCCCTCCAAACCCCGGACGGTATGCGCGCCTACCTCATTCGCCGTCTCCTCCTCATCCCCGTCACGCTGCTGGGGGTCACCCTCATCGTCTTCGGCCTCACCCGCATCCTTCCCGGCGGCCCTTACGAACAAGCCATCCAGCGCGCCGCCTCAGGCGAAGGCTCGCGCAGCCGCATCGGCAGTGGAGGCGCCTCCTCCCTGACCCCCGACCAAAAGGAACAGCTGCGCATGCAGTTTTCC
>JAQGPD010000034.1 GCA_028293305.1 Verrucomicrobiales bacterium
TCCAGACGTTTTGTCAGGATGGTGTCCACATAGTCCACGACGCGGTGGTATTTTTGAGTGCCGGCCACGAGGTCCAGGTGGGGAATGGCTGCGAGGAGCTCGTCGCCGCGGCTTTGGGCCATGCAGCCCAGGAAACCGTAAACGACGTGCGGTTTTGTTATCCTGAGGGGGCCGACCTGACGCATTTTTCCGATCGCCTTCTGCTCCGCCTGATCGCGCACCGAACACGTATTGATGAGGATGACATCGGCCTCCGCCTCCTCGCCGGTCATGGAATACCCGCCGCGATCCAGGAACATGCGCGCCACCTGGTCGGAGTCGCGTTCATTCATCTGGCAGCCGTAGGTGCGTATATAAACCTGATGCATGGGGGGATTGGAAAATTTGGAAATTTGGAAATCTGGAAATTTGGAAATCCTGATAGCTGGAAAGCTGGATAGCCGGGGGGCGGTTTTGTTATTGTTGGGACGGCTAGGGAGAGGTGTTTATTTAGTGTCGTCGAAAAATCCGGCGGCCTCCGTGGCGACGTTTGTGTCCAGAACCTGCCAATGGCCCCCGGACAGATAAAAGTAGAATTTCCAGCGCAGGGGCCGTTTTTCGCCATTCAATACATAAGTGACCTCGCGGATGGACTTGCCGGCGGCGCGGATGCGGAGGATTTCCGTGCCTTCGATGCGGCCCGTCAGTTCCAGCACGCGGACGGTGGATTCCTCCAATTTTTTGACGAGCTCCGGATTTTCCTCCGCCAGGGTGGAGCCCTCGAGCAGACGGCGGTAGGCGTCAGGGACTTTGCGCTGTTTCAGCACGGCAAAAAACGCGTCGATCTTGCTGCGGATCTCCGGTTCCAGCGTGAGGGCATCCAAGCGGACGGGGACGCGCGCCTCCGGGTTGGCGGCGGGACCGGTGCCGGTGCCGGGCTTGGGGATGGGCACGTCCTGGGCAGGGGCCGCCAAGGGGAGGAAGGCAAGCAGGAAAAGATAGGAACGGGGAAACATGGCGCGTCGAGCCTCTGCCCCAAAAGCGGGGGCGCGCAACGGCAGAGCGGTCCCCGGAAAAGCGGGGGTCCGGAGCGCTGTCCAAGGGCGGCGCGCACCGGAATGGAAAATTCATCTATTTTTCCCTCGCCGACTTATTTAAGACATATTAAGGGTGGATTCACCCCCTGCCAGCATCCAACTTTTCCGAGTTTTGACCACTAACACACCCTCCCCTGCGCCGGTCGAGCGGATCAAGGCGGTGAATCATCACCTGCGTGTCGCTTTGGATGAAGTCTCGGAGGCCGTGCTCATCCTGCAAAACGGCATCAGTCCCGGAGATGGACCGGTGATCGCCTGGGGGAATGCCGCAGCGCTGCGTTGCACGGGGATTTCCGGCGCGGATCTTTTCGGCGCGCCCCTGCAGCCGCTCCTGACCGGGCCTTCCTGGCAGGCGCTCATCACCGCCCTTACCGGCGCTTTTCATGGCGTCGCCGAGCCGTGCGAACTGACTTTTGCGAATCCTGCCACCCCGGTCCAGCAAGGCCGCGTCAAAGCCACCCTGGGTCCCAAGGGGGAAATCCTGGGCGTCATTCTAACATTGACCCCGCTGCCCGCTCCCGCTCCCGCCACCGCCGCCGCCGCCGCCGCCGCCGCCGCCCTGGCTTTGTCCGCGGATAGAAAAGCCGACCCTTCCGATGCCGGGGCCGCAGGGGCCGCCTCCGCCGCTCATTCTTCTCCAAAACCGGAAGCCGTCCCGCGCCGGGATGGGCCGCCGCCTTCCCCCCAGGGATGGCAGGAGGATGTTATCGAGACCATCCGCGAGACCGCCCGGCAAGTCGCCCATGAGTTCAACAACGCGCTGACCTCCATCGTGTTGCCCGTGCAGCTGGCCATCCGCGCCATTCCCCAGAATGGGGATTTGTATGAAAGCCTGGAGGTCGCCCACGTCTCCGCGCAGCGCGCCAGCGATCTCGCGAAGGACTTCCTCGACTGCTTCCGCCCGCGTTCCGCCGTCCGCAGCCGTTGCGCCCCGGCCTCCCTGCTCGGCCGCTCGATCCGTCTGGCCACCTGCGCCCAGAACGTGTCATCGGTCACGGAAATCGAGGATGGATTGCCGGAGATCGAGGCCGATGAAAGCCAACTGGAGCGTGTTATTTTCAATCTCATCCGCAACTCCTGCCAGGCCATGCCCAGCGGCGGCCGCCTGCGCGTCGCGGCGGTGAAGCGTGAACTCCGCGGGGAGGAAGGCATCGCCCTGCCTCCCGGACCCTATCTGCAAATTTCCGTCAGGGACTGGGGTCCCGGCATTCCGGAGGAGCATCTCCAACATCTTTTCCACGGACGTTTCACCACCAAGCCGGAAGGCAACGGGTGCGGGCTTCCGATCTGTTATCAAATCGTCCGCGACCACGGCGGCGAAATGCTGGTGCGCAGCCGCGTCAATGTCGGGACCGAGTTCCTGATCTACCTGCCCGTCGCCGCAGCCCCCGCCGGAACCGGGCTGGATCCCATCGCCTCCGTCCCCTTGGCTGCCGTTCCCCAGCATCCGCCCACAGGCGCCGGGGTGGAAAGCCAACCGCGGACCCTAACTTCTCCCGTGCCGTCCAGCGCCGTGGGCGCAGTGCCATCGGCCTATTCCGGAAGCCCTGGCCTGACTCCGGGTCTCCCCCCCTTGGTGCCGCTGATCCCTTCACTGGCCAGGCCCGCTGAAGGCCCTCCATCCATCGCCGCCGCCACCGGATGGCCTCCCTTTACGCAAGCCACGGCCCCTGTTCCCCCTTGGCCAATGGCGCCATCTTATTCCGGTGCGTCGGCTCCTGATACCGCTTCGGCCGTCCCCGGCTATCCTTCGGCTGGTTCTCCTGATCCAGCCGATGCGGCTGCGGCTGCGGTTGCCGTTCCGGTCCCTCCGCCTGCCTGGCCCGCGCTTCCGCCGTTGATGGGAAATGCG
>JAQGPD010000004.1 GCA_028293305.1 Verrucomicrobiales bacterium
GGAGCGGGAGCCTTTCCGGTCTGCAGTCATGGCCATCCGCCGGGCCGGTGGGCGCGGGGGTGGAGTTGGATGGCGTCCGAGCCATTCCGGCTGTTCTTTTTCAGTGGGGCCCTGTGGAGTGTGGCGGGAGTGTCGCTGTGGATTTTTTATTATGCGGGAATGCTGACGTTCTATCCCGGACTGACTCATGCGCGGATCATGATGGAAAATTTCGGCGGTGGATTTGTGGTGGGATTTTTGGGAACAGCGGGGCCGCGGATGTTGTCAGGGCCCCGGTTGTCGCGGCTGGAATTGGTGGTGTTATTTTCCCTGCACATGGCCGGCGGTATGTGTCACTGGAAGCTGATGCCGGCGGCGGGCGATGGGTGTTTTGCAGTCATGCTGGGTGTGCTCGTGATGGGATTCCTGGGGCGCGCCGTCGGGTGCTGGAAAAAAGGGGCCATGCGTCCCCAGTTGGCCCTGGCCCTGGCGGGGTTGGGAAGCGGGATGACAGGGGCTTTGTTGTTGGGAAATGCGGCGTGGTTGGAGAAAACGGGGATGGAAGGATGGCGGTTGGCGGGGTTGTTATTGTATCAGGGGTTTTTATTGCTGCCGGTGATGGGCATGGGGAGTTTTTTGTTTCCGCGGATCCTGGGCGGAGGGTTTGGCGGGGAGGAAAAAGACCGTCGCGCCGCAGCATGGGGCTGGCTCCGCGCGGGGCTGGCGGCGGGAATGGTGCTGTGGAGTTTCCGGTTGGAAGCCTCGGGTTGGATTTTGTCAGGATATGGATTGAGGATCGTGGGGGCGGGCGGGTATTTGGCGGCGGGCGTGCCGTGGAGGGGCGGGGCCGGGGCCGCCCGGGTGCGGCGCGGAACGTTGGCGAAAGCATTGTATTGGTCGATGGCGCTCGGGCTGGCCGGATTGGTGGCGGGGGCGGTTTTTCATGGTCACCATGTCGCGGCGGAACATTTGTTATATATGGGTGGTTTTGGATTGGTTATTCTGGTGGCGGCCAGCCGGGTTTTATTTGGCCACAGCGGGGATTTGCCGGGGTTTTCCGGGAAGTCGTGGCAGGCGCGCACGATTTTGACCCTGACTGTGCTGGCGGCGACCACGCGGGCGAGCGCGGATTTGAAGCCATCGATCATGATCTCGCATCATCTTTATGCCGCGCTGCTGTGGGCCGGCTGTGTGTTGTTATGGATGGTCTGGCACGGTCGGCGCTGGATGCGGCGGGATGATTCCTGAGCCGGATGGACCGGGTGGACCGGATGGGCCAGGCGGGCTGCCTGACATTTTGAAAAAATAATTGGTTTGCCGGCATCCGAGGTGGCATGGATGGCGGACAAGATGGTGCCGGCACTCGTTTTCGGCCTTCCTCATGTCCTCCCGCCTTCCCATCCGCTTTTGTCTCCATGACGCCCCTCCCGGGCGGATGCGGGATCCGGTGGCGGAGGCGGCAATATTGGCGCGGATGGGACGCGGGGATGCGGCGGCGCTGCCGGAGCTGTGGGAGGCGTGGAGCCGGCCGCTTTTTGCGGTGGCGATGCATGCGCTTGGGAATCAGGAGGATGCGGAGGAGGTTCTGCAGGATGCTCTGGTGAAATTTTGGCGGAAGGCGGCGGAGTTCGATGCGGCGCTGAGCCAGCCGTTCACGTGGGGAATGATGTTATTGCGGGGCTTGATCCAGGATAGGCTCCGGGCCCGGAGGCGGCGACCTGTTTTGGTTGGCGGGGATTCGGCACTGGATCATGCCTCCTGCTCGGAACCGTCAGGAGGGACCTCTGATTTGTTGGAAGCCCTGGCCTCCCTCAGCCCGGAGGAACGTCAGGCGCTGGATGTCGCGGTTTTCCAACCGGGCACCCACGAGGAAATCGCCCGGCGCATGGGGCAACCGCTAGGCACGGTGAAAGGACGCATCCGCCGGGCCCTCGAAAAACTGCATGCCGCCCTCACCGAAGATCTGTTATGAAACTTTCCGCTCACTCCCCAACCGATGAGGCTCCGGAGGCTCTGGCCACCGTGCATCCTGATTTGGTGACCCGACTGGCCGAGCTGGCGCCGGATGCGGGACAACCCAGCCGCGCCATTTTGTCGGCGGCGCTTTTGCGGGTGGATCCCCCGCGCCCGAGGTCCGGTCCGACGGCGGTCCTGACATGGTCAGGCTGGGCGGTGGCGGCCTGCCTGGCGTTGGGCGTGGGCTTGGAGAAATCCGGATGGTGGCCTGGTTTTTTGACCGGCGGGCAAGATGGGAAAACCTCCGGCCGCGGGACTGCCGCTATTCCTCCAGGGAGACATGGGGAGCCGCAGCCAGCGTCGGAAGCCGAGCTGACGGGGATATTCAAAGACCGAACGGGCCAGCCCGACGCGGGAGTGTTGCCGGGGCGGCGCGGGCATTCCCTGACCGCCGTGCAGGATATGGAACAGCTCCGTGCCGACCTTGGCCGATTGCGCGCGGCCAATGATGCCAGATTTCAAGGCGCGGACGGCCTTTCCCGCACCGTGGTGGTGGAAATGACGGATCCGGCGGACCCCCGCGAGGCCCGGCGGTCCGGGACATTGAAATTGTCCGAACGTGTGGCTGAAAGCATCGCCGCGGGAGTCGCTGCGGCTGCCGCTGCCGACAAAAAAACCGATCCATCCGCTCCCGCTCCTGATCCGTCAGGATCGCCTCCCGCCCCCGCGCCGGAGCCGCCTTCCGCCCCCCCGCCACCGGCTCCGGCGGAGTCGCAGGATCTGCGTATTTCCGGCGGCGATGGCTCATGGAGCGGCGATATTGTGATCGAAAAAGGACTGCCGAATGCGGGGATGTTCAACCTGCCGGAAGGCACGCAGATCCGGCATTTGGACTTTCCGGTCGAGGAGGCTGCCAACTTCCGGGGCTTGCAGGATCTGGGTTCCGGTTGGTTTTATGATCGCTTCGGTGATTTGTTATGGCAGCCGTCGGGGCAGGGCGGGGAATACCTTGGCAGCAAAGCGCCCAACGGATTCGATCCGGAATCCTTCACGGCTCCGGCTGTGGTAGAATCCACGGAAACTCCTCAAACACCTCCTGTGCAGGAAGTGCCGCCTGCCGCGACGGAGACGCCGATTGTGGAAACCGCCCCGCCCGACTCCGGAGCCGCCCCCGTTGTTGTGGAGGCGCCTCCTGTCAGGGGGTATCCGATCTTCGATGAAACCACGGGCTCCGGCTCCATCATTCTGCAAAACCTGCCGCCGGCCGGGGTGGGGGAATCCTATCAACTCTGGGTCACCGATCCCGCGTCGAGCCAGCCTATCAGTGTGGGCTTGATGCCCGCCATGGAAGCCGGAGGCGGGAGGATCTGGTTTGATCTGGGTGGGCCCGGCGTGGCGCCGTCCGGCTATCTCATGACCCTGGAGCCGGCGACGGGCTCCAGCATTCCCACGGGCCGCATTGTCCTGAAGGGGCCCTGAAATCCCCAGGGCCGGCCCACCTCGAAATTTGCCAGGATGCCGGTGCCCCGCGCCGGCGGTCCGTCGTTTTTGAACTTATCTTACTATCTAAAAAACTGTATTTTGTTATGAAATCCACCTGTTTTCACCATATTCGCCGAAGGATGATATTCCTGGCCAAAACTTTGCTAGTAGCTGGGCTGTTTTTCAGTCAGGGCAAGGCGGTCGCCCAGATCGATTTCGCGCCTCCGAATGACATTTTCGCCCTCCGGACCGACCTTGGGCCTGTGACGACTGCGGACATCCGGCAGGAGGTTTTCCGTGCCTCCACGGAACTTGGGGATCCTGTCGGCGACTCCGTCTGGTGGCAATGGACCGCTCCCTCGGATGGCTGGTGGGAGGTGGAGATCCGGCAACCGGAAAATGGTTATCAAACCACGGCCGGGGTGCAGGTTTTCAGCGGGGACCGGCTTCACAGCTTGATCGTGGCCGCCGATGGTGGCATCGCCGTGCCGGAAATCCAGATGGCGCGCCGACTCTTTCAGGCCAAGGCCGGGCAGGTCTATCAATTGGCGTTTCAATGTCCTGGTCCCGGCACTTACCTGACGGAATCCCGCTTGGTGGATGCCACCCTGCGGCCCGCGCAACCCGCCGGCAACACCACTCCGGCGGAGCGTGCGGTCCTGACATTGGAATCCGATGGAAACTGGAGTGCCCGCGGCTGGTCCACCGATGTCACCGGTCCGGGCTTCAAGATGCCTAACGATGAGGTTTTGTATGCGCCGCTTCATTGGACCTGGACCTGCCCGGCCGGCGGAACCTATGGCTATTTTTTGGATAGCGGCACCACTGCGGAATGGGGGCTGGCGGCCGCCTTCCGTGGAACCGTGATGTCTCCCGGCGCTTTCATCGACACCGATCAATTCGTGGCCGTGGCGGGCGAGGTTTTCACCTTTGTGACCGGGAATCAGTATTACCCCTCGCAGGCGCTAAGGCATCATGTCCTAACCGTGGTGGAATACAAACAGGGTCCATCCATTCCCTCGAACGAACAAAATCCATACCTCCTGACAGGTGCCCTGCCGCGCACGGTGACTCCGCCGGGAAACGCGCCGAAAAGCACTCAATTGTGGTGGAACTGGCAATGCCCGGCGAATGGTTGGATTGAGTTCGATGGCGCGGGACTGGTGCCTGCGCTGGAAGGAATTGGCGGAACTCCCGGCACTGCCGAACCCGAGATTATCACCCGGAACGGCAAATTTTATTTTTGGGTGACAGTGGGCACCTATCGGTTATCAATCACCGGTTGGAATTGGCCGGCGGGGGGCACATTCACCCTCCGCACGTCGCCGCTGGAGGTTCCCTCCAACGATTTATTTTCCTCCGCCACGGTGCTTCCATCCACTCCGCTGGTCCATTCCACTGGCACCTTCATGGGCGCGGGGCGGCAGGTGGGCGATCCGGCGGCCACGGTGAACACCATTCCGCTGCCGACGATTTGGTATCGTTGGCAGGCTCCGGCGAATGGGAAGGCGGAGGTGTTTTTTCCTTACTATCATCCGCACTCCGCCCACCTGGTCCAGATGCGTGTTTTTACCGGAAATGACCCCGCGTTTTTGACGGAGGTTCCGGTGATGGATTTTCGGGATGGAACTCCGCTGCTGCCGGCCCATCACCAATTCACCGCCGGGGCCACGGGGATTTTTTATCTTTGTTTTTCAGGCATGTTGGAGACCTTCGATCTGCGGATCCGCATGGTGGGTGAAGGGTCCTTTCCAACAGATGGCTCGCAGAATATCCGCATCAAAACCATCGTGGGATCCCCTGTGGCGGAAGGCAGCGCACCGTCCGTCACCTCGTCTTTTCAACTCAACCGGAAACTGCCGACATGGTTCAGTTGGACCGCTCCCGGACCGGGATTATTGGCCTGGGAAAGCTCGGCCGGTGTCAGGAATGTTCATCGTGGCCCGGCCTTCAATACCGCCGTGGGAGCCGGCAGCCTGACAGGGAATTTCCTGACTGTTTCGGCCGGCGACAAGTATTGGTTCGAGTGCGTTCCGCTGGCCCATGATCCGATGCCTGACAAAATCAGCCTGCGTCTGTATTTCACTGCCCTGACAACTCCGCTTCCCGGGGATGATCCCGCCGCCGCCGTTTCGCTGGGCAGCCAATTGCCGGTCGGCACCGCCTGCCATCTGATCGCCGCCACGGTGGGCCCGCAGGAACGGGCGTTCAGTCAGGAGCCGATCCGGGACACGCTGCGGCATGCGGCTTGGTATCGGTGGACGGCGCCGCCTGGCGTGCAGGCCTGCGAAATGAACTGCCCGCAGGCGGTTTGCGATGTTTTCGCGGATGCCCCCGGCGGGCCTCGGGTGGCTTCGAATGCTGACAATGCGGCCTTCTTCGAACCCCGGCTTTTTCTTCCGGAGCCCGGCCGGACTTACTATTTCATGGTGCAATCCGCAACCGGAACTAACATTGTTTCCGTGCCGCTTTCGATCCTTCCCTATCAAGTGCGTCGGGCGGAGAATGACGACCTCGGGCAGGCGCTTCCGCTGGAATCCGTGGGGGGCCGTCACACCGGAGTGCTGGCGGCCGGCGATGAGATTTTTCTCAACACTTTGAGCAGCGAACCGGATGAACCCGTGGCCGATCCGGCGCAACCTGCCTCGGGCCGTTCCGCTTGGTGGAAATGGATAGCGCCAAGTGACGGGGCTTTCAAAGTGGACTGCCTGCAAAGCCAGCATAACACCGGCGACGGGATCAGCCAGGCCGGGACGAGGCGCTTCGCCGTGGGCGTTTATGAGGATGCCTCCGATTTTTCCGGTCTGGTCAGGGTGTCCGGCATCCGTTCCGCCCAGCGTCCTTCCACCAGCACTTACCAGGTGCCGGATTTCAACACCCGGCGGCTCGCTTTTCAAGCCGTGGCGGGGCGATCCTATCTGATCCAGACTTCCTCGGAGGATGAGTTCGGAGGTATCTCGGTTTCCGTGGCGTCCGGCGATTCCTATGACGTGTGGGCCCTGAGCCAGACGGGGCTGGACCGCGCCCAGGGCGGGCCGGAGGATAATCCGTCAGGGGATGGTTATTGCAATCTTCTCAAGTTTTGCCTGGGACTGAATCCGGCGCTTCCCCTGTCACTGGATCCGCGGCGCGACCGTGCGCCGGTGGCCACGCTTTCCGCGGACGGGCGCACGCTGTCCTATTCCTTCTGGTGCGACCGTTTCAACACCGGCAACCTTTTCCCTTATCCCGCCAACAGCAGTCCGGTCAGGGCGGAGACGGTCCGGTTGGTGGCGGAGCGGAGCGATGATTTTGGTTCCTGGTCCATCACCGGAAGCGCCGTGGCCTTGGGTGAAAACCGTTGGCGGGTGGATCTTCCCATCAATGGCACCAGGCTCAAAACCTTCATCCGACTGCGCGCCGAATGGTATTCCCTGTATCCCCAGTGAAAAAGGTGTTGGTTCCCTGGCTGGTCCCATGGCTGGTTGGCGGCATGGTTTTGCCTGCGGCTCCACCGGTTTTCCTGCGGCATCCGCAACCCTCCGCTGTGCCGTTCGCCCACACTGCGGTGCTCTCGGCGGAAACGGCGTTCGATCCCTCCCTGCGATGGGAGTGGCGGAAAAATGGAGTTGTTATTCCCGGGGCGGATTCCGCCGTGTTGTTGATCCATAATGCGATGGAGCCTGACACCGCCGAATACCATGCGGTGGCCCTGACTGATAGTGGACTGCGGTGGTCGGACCCGGCGGCAATCATCGTTTTGCCGGAAGAAACGGCGCCTGGCAGGGTGGACCCCGCCTTCACGGATGCCGGATTGGATGGCCCCGTGACGGCATTGGCGGCCTGGGGAAATGGAAGCGTTATTGCAGCGGGGGAATTTTTCAATGCACGCGGACCGGCCACGGTTCCCCGCCTGATCCGCATACGGCCGGACGGCTTTCCCGACTTGGATTTCCGCGCGGGCCGACCGGGACCTGGCGGGCCGGTCCATGGGCTGGCAGTCGCGGGCGGGGCCTTTTATGTGGCGGGAGCTTTCAGCGTTTTCGATGGAGCTGCCGCGTCTTGTTTGGTCAGGATCCGGGTCGACGGGACGCGGGATGTGCTGTTCCAGCCCGACCTGCCTCCGGGCGTGGAGGATGTCAGGGTGCTGGCCCCGCTGCCGGATGGCCGGATTTATGTGGGTGGCCGATCCCGGCAGGGCGGGGTGGTTTCGGATTGGCTGGTGCGGCTGACGGCGGACGGTGCCCGGGATAACACTTTTGTTTCACCGCCTTTTCTGAACGGACGCGTGCGGGCGCTGGCGTTGCGGCCTGATGGAAAAATGTGGGTGGCGGGAAATTTTTTCAGACCCACCGGATCGACCACACATTTCAACCGGGTGGTGCTACTAACGTCTTCCGGGACCGTGGAGCCCACCTTCAAACCGCCTGCGGGAGCCAACAGCGGAGCCAATCTGGAGATCCGGTGCCTGCAATCGCTGCCGGATGGATCCTGTGTGGTGGGAGGTTATTTCAGCCGATTCAATAACATGATCCGCTATGGCCTCGCGAAGGTCCGGGCCGATGGCTCGCTGGATGATGTTTTCAATCCCCCCGTGCTGGACGATGGCGTGCTGGCGCTGGCTTTGGATGGGGCCGACCGGCTGTATGCTGGGGGCGACTTCTCGCTGGCGGGCACGGTGCCGGTGCGGTCGGTGGCGCGGCTGGATGTTGTCAGTGGCAGCCCTGACATGGCATGGAGGCCCCCCATGTGCAATGGGCCGGTCGCGTCGCTGCTGCCAACACCGGCGGGCCTGGTGGCCGGCGGGAGCTTCAGTTCTCCCCACCAGGCAGCGGTCCGGCTGATGGTGGAACCGGGCCCCGGCGGACCTGGCGGCGCGGTCGCGGGGCTCCCCCTAACATGGACCGCGCGGCTTTTCCAGCGCAGCCAAAGTCTGGCCGCCAGCAACGGTCCGGTCACGCTTCCGGACCAGGGCGCGGTTACCTTCCCCTTGGTTGTTTCAAATGCGGAACTGGTTTCCGGAATTCGGTTATGGTTGGATCTCCGCCACCCCGACGTGCAGAATTTGAAATTGGAATTGCTGCCCCCGTCCGGCCTTGGCCCGGCTCTATTGCTGACGGATGGCACGGCTTTGCGGCACGGGGCCAACTTTTTCCGGACCTGTTTCTCCATGCAATCCCCGCGTTCATTTTCGCAGGCGGCCGCTCCCTACACCGACACGTTGCGCCCGGATGCGGACCTGAGCGTGCTGCACGGTTTGTCCGCCCCCGGGACTTGGAATCTGCGCATCACCGACCAGCGGGCGGATGCGCGCCAGGCGGTTTTGCTTTCGGCCACGCTGGAAATCATCCATGCGGCCGCGGAGCCCAATTTCGCCGCCTGGCTGGGCAATCGTCCCGCCGCCGCGGGGGATTTTGCTAGCTTCTCGTTTGCCGGGGTGCCGGGTCAATCGCCTAACGTCTCGCTGCTGGCACCGCCTTTTCGACTGTCGCACCAGGCGTGGCCATCGGATGGTGACGACGCCTTTCAATACTGGACGTCCACCGATCTCGTGCAATGGCAGGCGGTGAATCCCCTCTCGCGGTTTTCCTCACATACCCCCGGAGGCACCCGGGTGTCCGTCGTTCTGCCCCCCGGATCCGCTGCGCGCCGCTTTTGGCGGGTGGAGGCGAAGCGCCGTCCCTGACGCATCCGGCGTGTCGCGCCGGTTTGGGTAAATGATTGACGGGGTGCCGGGAGGCGGGGATAAATGGGGAAATTCCATGAAGAAATTTATCCTTTCCCTGCTGCTGCTGCCCGCCTTCACCCTGACGTCCCACGCGCTCACGCCGGATGGAAAACGCAAGGTGGTCCTGATCGCCGGCAAGCCCAGCCATCCTCCGCTCATGCATGAGTTCCGGGCCGGCAGTCTGTTGCTGGCCAAGGCCTTGCAATCCATGCCGGGCGTGGTGGTGGAGCTGGGGGAACAGGGTTGGGTGAAGGATGAAGCGGTTTTCAAGGACGCGGACGCAGTGGTGATTTACGCGGATGGCGGGCCGGGAAATCCGGCGGTGCAGGCGAATCATGCGGGTATTCTGCAGGCATTGGCGGAACGCGGCTGCGGCATCGGTTTCATGCACTACGGCGTGGAGGTCCTGGCGGATAAAGGCGGGGCGGAATTCCTGCGATGGATCGGCGGGCACTACGAAAACGCATTTTCCTGCAACCCGATCTGGGAGCCGAAATTCGAGGCGTTTCCGGCACATCCGGTGACGGAGGGCGTGCAGCCGTTTCAGATCAAGGATGAGTGGTATTTCAATATGAGGTTCGTGTCCGGATTCACCGCCAGCGGCGCTTCCGAAAAAGACGGCATGAAGTTCACCCCTATTTTAGTGGCGAAGCCTTCCGACGATGTGCGTGACGGCCCCTATGTGTATCCTGCCGGACCCTATCCACATATTGTCGCCGAAAGCGGACGTCCGGAAGCCATGATGTGGTGTGTCGAACGCAAGGACGGAGGCCGCGGATTCGGCTTCACCGGCGGGCATTTCCACATGAATTGGAGGAACCCCGATTTCCGCCGCACAGTTCTGAACGCCCTCGTGTGGGTCACGGGCGCGGAAGTGCCGAAGGGTGGGGTGGTTTCGCGGGTGGAGGAGGACGATCTGAAGCAGAATCTGGATCCCAAAGGTGCAAAAAAATAACTCCAACCAAACCTTTTCCGCGTATTGTCCACCACCACACCATTTGTTATGAAATTTCCCTCCCCCCGCGCCACTGTTGCCGCCGCATTGTTGTTATTCACCTCCGCCGGAGCGGCGCTTTCGGAGGATTGGCCGCGTTGGCTGGGGCCGCAGGGGGATTCCCAGTGGAAGGAAACCGGGCTCCTGGCGAAATTTCCCGCAGCCGGTCCGACCGTGAAATGGAAGGTGCCGGTGCGCTGGGGATTCAGTGGTCCCGCCGTGGCGGCGGGCAAGGTTTTTGTGATGGATTATGATATCACGGAAGGCAAGCCGGACGCGAATCCCGGAGGCCGGACCAAGATCCAGGGCCAGGAGCGCGTGCGTTGTTTTGAGTCCGCGACCGGCAAGGAATTGTGGACCCATGCCTATGATGCGCCTTATGAACTGAGCTTTCCGGCGGGGCCGCGCTGCACGCCGACCGTGGATGGCGATCTGGTTTACACCCTGGGTGCGGAAGGACTGCTTTCCTGCCTTTCCTGTGAGGATGGCAAGCCGCTCTGGACGCTGGATCTGAAAACTTTTTACAAGGTGCCTTCACCGATCTGGGGCTTCGCCTCGCATCCTCTGGTGGTGGGTGATTTGTTGATAGTGAAGCCCGGTGGCGAGGGCACCACGGTGGTCGCTTTGGACAAAAAATCCGGCAAGGAAGTCTGGCGGGCGTTGAGCAGCAAGGAACCGGGCTACGCGCCGCCGGTGCTCATCGACCACGGCGGGCAGCCGCAGCTGATTATTTCCCATGGCGAGGCGCTGGCCAGTCTGGAACCGCTGACCGGCAAGGTGCATTGGACCGTCCCCTTCGTGCCTTCGTATGGCATGGCGATCATGGCACCGCGGCTGGCGGGCGACTTTTTGGTGATGGGCGGCATGGGGAAAAAATCGATAGGATTGAAACTGAAAGCGGATTTGACCACTCCGGACATCGCCTGGGAAGGAACCCCGAAAACCGGACTTTCCCCCAAAAACAGCACCCCGGTGGTGGATGGAAACCTGATCTATGGCTGTGATGCCGACGGCGAGCTGCGGTGCTTCGACGCCGCCACCGGCGAGCGGCGCTGGACTTCCGTGGAAGTGCTGGGTTCGACGCCGGGTTCCGGGACATTTTTCGCCGTGAAGGCAAGCCCGCATTGGGTGATTTTCAATGAGCTCGGCGAGCTGATCCTGGCCGACCTCACCAAGGACGGCTACAAGGAATCCGGCCGGGCCAAGCTCTTGGAACCCACCAGCCCCGGCATGGGCCGGAAAGTCGTCTGGACCCATCCCGCCTTCGCGGAAAAATGCGTTTTTGTCCGCAATGACGTCGAGATGGTCTGCGTCTCCATGGCAGCGGAATAGGCCCCGGCGGACTATTCCGGGTCATTTCGGAAGGGAGCCGGCTACGGGGAAAACGGGGTGATTTTCAAAAGAAATCATTTCCGGGTTTCCAAGCGCCGGATCCCTTCCAAGGTGTCCGCCCCATGTCTCTGAAAATCCGTTTCAATTCCGCCTACATCACCGGCACTGTTCTCGCCAAAGTCGGCAACCCTCAGCGGGATGAGCCGCTGCAGACCTCGAAGGAGGTGTTCAAGGTGGCGGAGGCTGATGGCGAGACGCTCACGGCCTTGTTCCTCAAGCCGTTCCGGAACTTGATCGCCCACCGCTTCAGCCATCATTCCTCGCTGGAGCAGCATGAGATGAACACGCTGGCGACGGGGATTTTCGCCGATCCGGAGGTGCTGCTGGAGCACGGCTGCCGGATCGCCAAGCGGCTGTATTCAAAGTCCAATCATCCGAACATCAAAGCCGGCGACCTGTGCATCGCGCACGTGAAGGACATTGAGGTGGACAGCGTGGCCACGGCGGCGCTGTGCATTCTGAAAGCGGAGAGTGTGGTGCCGTTTTTGAGCATTTCGGCGCGGAACGGCGACCTGCAGTTGTCCACCGAGGAGGGGATCAATCCTGACAAGATCGACAAGGGCTGTCTGATTTTGAATTGTTTCGCGGACAAGGGTTATTATGTGCTGACCTTCGACCGCAGCGGTTCGGAAAGCCGGTTCTGGGTGCGCGACTTTCTCGGCGTCCACGCGGTGCCGGACGAGGCCTTCCTAACCAACGCCTATACGAATCTGGCGGTGTCGTTTTTGGAGCAGGTGAACCCGGAGGACACCTCCGCCAGCGCGCCCGAGGACCGGCAGGCGGCGGCCCGCGATGCCATCGCTTACTTTGAGGAAAAGGAAATGTTCGACCTGCAGGAGTTCGAAACCGAGGTCCTGAAAACACCGGAGGCGGTGGCTCAATTCACGCAGCATCGGAGCAAAAT
>JAQGPD010000062.1 GCA_028293305.1 Verrucomicrobiales bacterium
AGCATCCTTTCATAAAAAATTCCCCGCGCAAACCACCCTAACCACGGGGCCGTCCCGCCGTCCGCACCCCATCCGGCACCACGCCCAATACCGTATTCTCCACGTCCCCCGTCACCGCCCCATCGTCCCCGCGCAGGCCCGCGCTCACCGTGATCCCCGCTCCCGTCACCCCCAGCGGCCACGCGCAAATCTCGATCGCCCGCGCCCGGTCCCCGATCACCAGATCCGGCCAGCCATCGCGGTCCGCATCCTCCATCACCTGATCCCCCGGGCCATGGAAATCCCCATCCCCTTGAGCATCAATACCCAACAATCTGCCGGTATCATGGTCATACACTTCCAACCGGCAGGCCGCGCTCGCGGATACCTGGAAATTCTGAACCCTCGCCCGGCGGCCGCGATGATAAATCTCATGATAGAGCGGAATGCTCCACCCGGCCTGCAACTGGAAAACCCCGGCATTCACCAAGGAGGAAGTCGGCAGTCCCTCGGCGAAATAAAACGTCCCGCCCGCCTTCGCCGCACCACCGCCGTCCCCGCTCCACACCACCTTCACCGCATCCTCGGAAACACCCGGATCATGCTCGACATAAACTTCCAATTGCTGCCCCGGACGCAGCCGCACCTTCCGGCTGCCGGATTGCGCCGCGCCTTTGGCCAAAGTGATATACAAGCCGCCTTCCCCGCCCTGCCATCCACTCACTCCCGCCTGATCCGCCGTGACCGTCAATATGCCCTCGACGCCCCAGGAACTTCCATTGGTCAGCAAAAACCGGCTTCGTCCCACTTCCCGATCCGGTGCCGAAACCAGCACCCGGCTGTCCTTCGGCTGCAAGTCCACTCCGCCCGCCACAGCCGGGGTCGCCGCTGCCGCCGTCCGGCCCGCCTGCGCCAGCAAAACCGCGCCCAGCTCCCGCTCGGTTTTCAAGGCGTCCGCCAAACCTTCCGGCAATTCCACCGGCCGCTCCTTGAGCACCAAGTCCATACGCGCCCAAACCTGCCCGAGCCGCCATCCATGCCCCGCCCCGCGGCACAACCGCGCCATTTCCAAAAAAGCCTCCACCGCCCGCGCCACCCGTCCGGCATCCAACGCCAACTGCGTGGTCCGATCCTGCGCTTTCACCGCCATAAGCCATTGACCCTGAGCTTTCAGCACTTCTCCCCAAAGGGCATGCACCTCCGCCTCCTCACTCGGCAGATTCCAAGTCTTGGACCACGCCAACAATTCCTCCACCGCCGGCGTCAAATCGCTTTCCGGCTGCTCCAGCAAGGTGAACCGCACCCACCACTGCTGCGCATGAAGCCACACTTCCTTCAAACCCCGCGCCTTCGCCTCCGCTGAAATCAATTCCAAATCCCGCAACGCCGTCCCCGCCCCACCGCGCTTCCCCGCCGCCACCACATGCGCCAATTCCAATCCCAAATCCGAACCTTCCCCCAGCCAGCCTTCCCCACGGCTCACCGCCGCCGCCGCAGCCCCACCCGCCGCCCCTCCGGATTCCTGCGCACGAACCCGCCCCGCCACTCCGGTCAGGAGCGCCGCACCCGTCAAAAAACTCACAATCCGCCTCATCAAGCGCCCATCATAATTCAACATTTCAAAACCGGAAGTTAAAATGCGCCAACTTTACGGAACGTTTCCATTCCATCCACCTCCCGCTTTCCCCGGAAAACCACCCGTTTTTTCCTGCCCGCGATCCCGCGCACGCCCTAACCCGCCCGACCCCTAACCCGCCCGCCGCCGCAGCCGCTCCCCGATCGCCCGCCACCGCCGCGCTATCATTCCCGGCTTCACCGTCCGCAGCCACCGCCGCAGCCGATCCCTCAGGCGCACCACCATCCGCCAGGCCGGCATGGCTTTCAGCTTGGAATACATCAAGTCCTTCATCCTCAATATCCAATCGTGCCCTTTCCGGAACCAGTTCACCCCCAACAACACCGGTCGGCAAACCGTGAAAAATCGCGCCACCACCGCCGTGCCCGCCACCTTCGCCAAAACGATCACCCCCACCCCGGACACGACATGACCCTTTCCCATCAAAAACAAAGCCCCGATTTTCACCGGCAATAACAACAATCCCGGCAGGAAAAAACACGCCAGCGCCGCCCACGCCGGCAGCTTGGAAAGTCGCAGTTCCAACGCATGGATCCACGGCAGCCGCCCCACCCACGCTGTCGCCGCCGTCATCCGCACCCACAGCCAATCCTCGATAAATAAAAACAATGCCGCGAACGCCACCATCGGCGGCGTCAGCACCCGGCGGATCGATCGGCGCAACATCCCCCATCCTCACCCCGCCTACGCGTATCGGCAAGGCCTTGCATCCTGGCTTTTCGACCCCCTTTTCCCTCGGGACCTCCACGCGGCCACCCCCACCCTGACATGAAATTCCACCTGACTTTTCCGCTGCTCTGCCTTGCCCTCGGCCTCCTCCCCGCCGCCGCCCAATCCCCCGCCAAGTCGACCGCGCTCCCTCCTCCCCCGCCCTTCCTGCTGCTCCCGCGCGTCATCCCCCCGCTGGGCGAAAAATTGACTGACGCCAACCGCACGGAACTCACCGCGACCCTGGAAAAACTAACCCAACAACTCGCCGCCCTGCCCCGGAAACCCGCCAACGCCAACGCCGAGGTTTTCCTCAAAGCCGTCCGTTACGCCATCGACCACAAGGAGTTCTACAAACCGGAGGACACCGCCAAAGCCCGCACGCTTCTCGACGAAGCCGCCAAACGCCTGGTCGAGCTCGCCGCCGGCCGCGCCCCCTGGCTCACCGACACCGGTTATGTGGTCAGGGGATATTACAGCGCCATCGACGGCTCGGCCCAACCCTTCGCCCTCGAAATCCCGGAAAACACCCCCGCCCAAAACGCCCCCGCCTGGTTCTGGCTCCAAGGCCGCGGCGACACCCGCACGGACCTTCATTTCATCGCCGAACACTTGAAAAAAGGCGGCGAATTCAAACCGCCCGACACCCTCATCGTCCACCCCTGGGGCCGATACTGCATTGGTTATAAAGGCCCCGGCGAACAGGATGTCCTCGATGTCCGCCAACTCCTGATCAACGAAAAACGCATCGACCCCACCCGCACCGCCCTCGCCGGCTTCTCCATGGGCGGCGCCGGCGCGTGGCTGCTGGGCTCCCATTTCACCGACCGCTGGGCCGTCGTCCACACCGGTGCGGGATTCGTGGATGTGCAGCGCTATCAAAAACTTTCGCAGGAGAAAATCGCCGCCACCCCGGCATGGGAAAAAACCCTCTGGGGGCAGAACGACATCCCCGGCTACACGCGCAACCTGTTGAATGTGCCCGTCATTTCCTACAGCGGCGAGGTGGATGCCCAACGCGCCTCCGCCGAAATCATGGCGGAGGAATTCCAAAAACACGGAGCCGCCCTGACCCAATACATCGGCCCCAAAATGGGCCACAAATACGACCCCGCCGTCCGCCAACAAGTGCAGGAAAAAGTCCAGGACGCCCTCCTCCACCCCACCCTGCCCTCTCCGCTGAAACTTTCCTTCCAAACCCGCACCCTGGCCTATCCATCGCTTCATTGGCTCAAGGTCACAGGCCTGGAGGAACATTGGCAGGACACCCGCGTCGAGGCTGAATTGGACAAGCCCCTCAACCAGGCCACGAAGCTCTCCGTCACCACCAAAAACGTCACCTCCTTCAGCATCGGTTCACCGGAGCAGCCTCCATTCCGGAACCCGGTCACTATCAACATCGACGGTCAGTCACTAACCGTCAGCGCCAGGCCATCCATTCACGTTAGAAAAGAAAACGGAAGTTGGATTCTTGATAAACCCGGCAGCCAGGTCCGCAAGAAACCCGGCCTCCAAGGTCCCATCGACGACGCCTTCAACGCCCCTTTCCTCCACGTGCTTCCTGACAAAGCCGGATTCCACCCCGCCACCGATGCCTGGGTCCTCACCGAATCCGCCGCCCAGATCTCCCGCTGGCGCACCCTCTTCCGCGGCGATGCGCGGGTGAAAACCGCCTCGCAGGTCACGCCGGACGATATCAAATCCTACAACCTCATCCTCTGGGGCGACCCCGCCAGCAACAAACTCATCGCCGCAGCCCTGCCCAAACTCCCCATCCAGTGGACCGCCGACTCCTTGACCGCCAACGGCAAAGCCACCCCCACCGCCGGTCACCTGCCCGTGCTCATCCATCCCTCCCCCTCACAAAACGACCGCTACATCGTGCTCAACAGCGGCCCCACCTGGCGGGAGGCCCATAGCAAAACCAACTCCCTGCAAAACCCCAAACTCCCGGATTGGGCGATCCTCGACATCACTTCTCCCCCCACGCCCGAAGCCGCCGGCAAGGTGGAGGCCGCCGGTTTCTTCAATGAATCCTGGGGCTGGAAATAGGCCCATACTGGACCACCTTTGCGCCGCCGGCAGTCAGGTCATAACTGATTTCCCGCAATGTCCGCCAGAGTGGACGCTTCCTTGCCCGCCATGCCAGGCGTGACCTGCCGCGAAACTTTGAAGTCAGGAACAAAAATCTTCTTTTCCAAATCCTCCACCAGGCCGGGAGCGGAGGAGGCGAGGTTAAGTTCACGGTTCAGCTTCAGGCTCAGCGTGTCGCCATTGGCGGAGCCGAATGTGCCCCAGCCATCGCAGAGGGTCACTTTCAGATGCGACATTTTCGGATAGGAAAAAACCTTCACCCCACTCTCCATCAGCTTGCGGGCGGACTGCAGATTCACTTTTTCCATGACCCCGGAATCGTTGTCGCCGGGCATGATCACCCGCACATCCACGCCGCGCTTCGCCGCATCCGTCAACGCTGTCAGCAGCCCTTCCTCCGCCATATAGGGACTTTCCATCCACACCCGTTTGCGGGCCCCCGCGATCCCCGCGCGCAAAGCCCGGTCAATTTCAAATTTCCCTTCCGCGGAATCCGTCCGCAGCACCCGCAGAGGCACCGCGCCCGCCGGGACCGGACCCGCCGGCAAGGTGACTTTTTCATTCCCGGTGTTCCGGAAAGTCCAGTTCCGCCGCCAATCCTCCCTCTGCCAATGATCCCGAAAAACCCCCTCCAACACCGCCACCACCGGCCCCTCGATCCGCGCCATCTGATCATGCCACTCGCTCCGGTATTCGCGTCCTATATTCATGCCTCCGACATAGGCGGTCCGGCCATCGATAACATGAAGTTTTGTATGGTCGCATAACCAGAAAGGATTCGTGGTCGTCCGCAGCTTGATGTTCGGATCCTCACGCAAATGGTCGCCCATGAAAAGCGGCGGTTCAAAACCGGGCGGCAGCGGCGTCTTTGGTTTCACCTTGTGCGCGGCCCGCGTCCCCAGATTGTCCATGAAGATCCTGACAGGAATCCCGGCCGCCTTGCGCTTGTAAAGTGAGGCCATCTCCATGCCGAAGTCATCATTGTCGAATATAAAAGTCTGCGAGTCTATGCTCCGGTTGGCGTTTGCTATCGACTCCTGGAATTCAGGAAAAAACTGCCCGCCATCCACCAGCAGTTTCACGGTTCCCGGCACTGCCTTGGGCAGCTTTTCCTGGTCAAGCCAGGATTCGAATTCCGCCGTTCCCGGCACGGGCATGACGGATTCTTCCGCAGCCCCGCTTCCGGTGGATTTTCCATCGGACTTCCTGACGGATCCACCGAACATCGCCGCCGTCCGCTGCGTGGAGACCGCGAATCCGGAGCGAATCGTGGCCAGCGGCGACCTGGCAAATGACTTCCCGGTCGACCGCCAGACCTGGGCGAAATGGGCCATGATAGGCATCTTCGCGGCCTGCTCCTCATCGACGCGGCCGAGGGCCTTCGGAGTGGCGCACTGACATAATAACAGCGGCAGGAAAAGTGCCGCCGACATGGCCAGGGATGAGACCGATGGCCTATTCACCACGCCGGTCCACCATGGTTTGGCACGATAATGCGTGCCCCCGGGAGCTTTGTTATTCATTTTGGCCGCCGCAGGATGTAAATTACAAATGAAGGCGCGCCGCGGAAAAGAAAAGCGGCCATACCCGCTCCCCTCCTCCGCGACGCGCCATCACGGACGCCGGGGCATCACAGGCTCTTCGGCCCGTTACCGCGCACCAGCGAGATAACAAAGAACACCAGGAAGATAACAAAACAGATCTTGGCGATCAATGCCGCGGTTCCCGCCAGAGTGGCAAAACCAAGATAGGCGGCGACCAGGGCGACAATAAGGAAAATAAGGCTGTTGCGCAACATATAGTTAGGAAGGTGAGTGTTTTTAAAGGATGGTATCAGTGGAAGGCGGCTCCGGAGGGCTCCGGAGAACCGCCTTCCGGAATCTTCCTTTGCCGGAGCCGTGCCAAAGCCTTCCCACCCCGGCCGCACGGGCCATTCCCGATACAGTGCGGCCCTTTCCTTCTCCCTTTGCCCCCGGCTCCGCCGCGGACTGCCACGGCGGCTCTTGCATTTCACCAAAAATTCACCCGCGCCAAACCCAACTCCGCCACCTGCACCCCTTCCCCGCTCCTCCCGCCCGTCGAAATGCCCCGCCATCCCCAATGCCGTCCCGCCCGTCCCGCCCGTTCCGCTCGCTCGCTCTTGCCAAGCCGCCCTCCGGGTTCTACCTGACGCCACTTTTATGCAAGCGTGGCAATCCATCCTCATCGGCATCGTCGAAGGCCTGACAGAATATCTCCCCGTCAGCTCCACCGGCCACATTCTGCTCACCCAGAAAATCCTCGGCATCCCCGCGACCGAAAGCTCCAACGCCTTCGCCGTCGTCGTCCAAGTCGGCGCCATCCTCGCCGTGCTGGGCCTCTATTTCCAACGCTGCCGCACCCTCTTCGACGGCCTCCTCGGAAAAAATCCCCAGGGCCTCCTCCTCCTGCGGAACATCCTCATCGCCTTCTTCCCCGCCGCCGTCGCCGGCCTGCTCTTTGATAAAAAAATCGAGCAATTCCTCTTCGGCCTCTGGCCCGTCACCGCCGCCTGGTTCGTCGGCGGCGTCGCTATCCTCGCCGTCGCCTGGTTCAAGCGCAACGCCGCCCCCGGCGCCCGCCGCACCGGCCTCAGCCTCGAGGACATCACCCCGAAAACCGCCTTCCTCATCGGCCTCCTCCAATGCGTCGCCATGTGGCCCGGCACCAGCCGCAGCCTCATGGTCATCGTAGGCGGCCTCCTCGTCGGCCTCAACATGATCGCCGCCGTCGAATTCAGCTTCCTCCTCGGCATGGTCACCCTCACCGCCGCCTCCGGATACAAAATGCTGAAGTTCGTCAAAAACCCCGAACTCCTTCAGGACTACAGCGTCACCACCATGCTCCTCGGCATCATCGCCGCCTGGATCGCCGCCGTCCTCTCCGTCAAATGGATGGTCGGCTGGCTCCAAAAACACGGCGTCACCATCTTCGGTTACTACCGCATCGGCCTCGCCATCATCGTCACCGCCATTCTCTTCGCCGGTTGGATCAAGCCGGTGTGAGAGAGGGGGAGGGGAGGGAGGGGGAAAGTTATTGGTTATTGGTTATTGGTTATTGGGGTGTGGACGGGGTTTTGGCTCCGGGACATCCATCTCCCTGCGCCGAAGGTTGGAAGCCGCCCCCCGCATCAGCACACCTCCGTGCCTGCGACTTTCTGCTTTTCCAAGTTTTCGGAATTTCGTAAAATTCATCTGGGCGGCAGCTCCTATTTTCCACTTCCCACATTCAATTCTCAAAACTCAATTCTTCCCCTGCCCCGCTCACTTTCTTCTTTTTCAATTCAGGTGATTGATTTCGTAGTTTATAAATTTCCTTGCTCCCCTGTTTCCAGATTTTCCAGTTCCCCAATTTCTCAATTTCCAAATTTCCAAATTTCCAAATTTCTTAATTTCTTAATTTCCCAATTTTCCTATTTTCCCAATTTTCCCCCACCCCATGTCCTTCATCCACGACGATTTCCTGCTCCACTCCCCCCTCGCGCGCCGCCTCTATCACGAGGTCGCCGCCACGCAGCCCATCATCGACTATCACTCCCACCTCCCCCCGCAGGACGTTGCCGCCGACCGCCGCTTCACCAACCTCTTCGACATCTGGCTCGCCGGCGATCACTACAAATGGCGTGCCATGCGCTCCAACGGCGAAGCCGAAAAATACTGCACCGGCGACGCTCCGCCCTACGAAAAATTCCTCGCCCTCGCCCGCACCATCCCCCATTGCCTGCGCAATCCACTCTACCATTGGTGCCACCTCGAGCTGAAACGTTATTTCGGCATCGACGAACTCCTCACCCCGGAGTCCGCCCCCCGCATCTGGGAACAGGCCAACGCCCGCCTCGCCGATCCCGACCGCGGCGCCCGCGCCATCCTCACCGATTTCAAGGTCGAGGTCGTCTGCACCACCGACGACCCCGCCGACCCCCTGACCCATCACGAAACCATCGCCGCCGCCGGCATCGGCACCAAAATCCTCCCCACCTTCCGTCCTGACAACTTGTTGAAAATCGACCAGACCGCCTTCTTCAACACCTACGTCGAAAAACTCGCCGCCACCTCCGACACGGACACCGCCACCCTCACAGGTCTCCTCGCCGCATTTGAAAAGCGCCACGACGCCTTCCACGCTATCGGCGGCCGCCTCAGCGACCACGGCCTCCCTCAGGCCACCCACCACTTCTGCACGGAAACCGAGGCCGCCCGCATCTACGACAAAGCCCGCCTCGGCCATCAGGTCACCCCGGAGGAACAACAACAATTCGCCACCTTCATAATGGTCCACAGCGGCCGGCTCGACGCCCAAAAAGGCTGGGTCAAACAACTCCACCTCGGCCCCCTCCGCAACAACAGCACCCGCCAATTCCGCACCCTCGGACCCGATGCCGGTTTCGACTCCATCGGCGACCTCCCCCAGGCCCACGCCCTCTCCCGCTACCTCGACCACCTCGACCTCGACGACTCGCTGCCAAAAACCATCATCTACAACATCAACCCCTCTGACAACTACGTCATCGGGACCATGATCGGAAACTTCAACGACGGCAGCATCGCCGGCAAAGTCCAGTTCGGCTCCGGCTGGTGGTTCCTGGATCAGAAAGAAGGCATGGAATGGCAGATCAACGCCCTATCCAATCTCGGCCTCCTCAGCCACTGGGTCGGCATGCTCACCGACAGCCGCTCCTTCATGTCCTTCCCCCGCCACGAATACTTCCGCCGCATCCTCTGCAACCTCCTCGCCCGCGACGCCGCCCTCGGCGAAATCCCCGACGACTTCGCCACCCTCGGCCAGCTCGTCCAGCGCCTATGCCACGGAAATGCCAGCCGCTATTTCGGATTCCAGGGCGGTTTAAATAATGCCGTAGCCGCCGGACCTCTGCAATTTTAGGCCCGGAGGGCCGGAATCTTTATAGCCACCGACATACGAAAAATGATCGAGCTCCGGAGGAGCGGCATATTCTTTCCCGATGAAGCCAGATGTCGCTCCTCCGGAGCTAAAATTCAACGGGTGACTATGGCTATAAAGATTTGACCCCTCCGGGGTCGGACGATGGCTACGTCATTATCTAAAATGTTCTGGAGCCGCCTGAATAATCTCATAACCGATAGCGACCTTGGCCATGAAAGCCGATCAGTAGCCGTTTGGGAAAGCCGGTAAGTAACCGTTTGGGAAAGCCGGTCAGTGGCCATTTATGAAAGCCGGCAAGTAGCCGTTTGTGAAGCCGGTAAGTAGCCGTTTGTGAAATCCGGCCAGTGTCCGACTATCAACCCGCCGTTGGCCTGAAGGGCCTATCCATGATAGCCTGGGGCCAAAGCCCCAGGACCCGATCCCGATTGAAAAATGGATAGGGCTGAAGGCCCGTTCCATGATTTCACGCTACCCCCTGGCTCCGGCCTGCCGCCTCCGAATCCTAACTTTACAATCACGCCCTCACCCTCGCATCCCGGCACCCTGACTAGTCCTGGCCGGGCACTTTCCCCACCACCGCCTCCAGCGTTTTCCACGCATGATCCGCCACCCGGCGGTGGCCTTCCGCATTCGGATGGATCGCATCCGCCTGGTTGAGACTCGCCACCCCGCCCACGCCTTCCAACAAAAACGGGATGGAAACCAGCGCCTTGTTCGCCCCCGCGATCCCGGAAAAAACCGCCTCAAAATCCGCCGCATAACTCCCCATGCTCACCGGCATCTTCATCCCGGCCAGGACAATGACCGTTTTCGGATTTTTAGCCCTCACTTTTTTGATGATCGCCTCCAGGTTGGACTTGGTCACCGCCGCACCGATGCCGCGCAGCCCATCGTTCCCGCCCAGTGCCAGCACAAAAACATCCGCCGGCTGCCGCAGCACCCAGTCCACCCGACGCAGCCCCGCCGAAGTCGTCTCCCCGCTCAGCCCCGCATTGATCACCTTCCACGGCGGACCGGGAAGCCCCTTCAGCCTCGTTCCTATCAAAGCCGGCCAGGCCTCCGTCGCGGGATCATCCAGCCCATAACCCGCCGTCAGACTGTCCCCGAAAAACAGAATCGTCCTCCCCGCCGGAGCCCCCGCCCCATCCAGCGCGACGGCATCCGCAGCCATCGCCATCCCCCCGCAGGCGGCAGCGCCGACAAGGGCGGCGACGGCGACCGGAAAGCCAAACTCAAACAGGAAGGAACGGCGCGGGAGGTTCATGGAGTGCAATGTGTGGGGGAGGTGAGGCGGCGGACAAAACGGCGGCGGATTCACAGGTTACGCCTCCGCCCAGATCTCGGCGGCATTTCCGGCGGCATTTTAAGTGCCAGGCGGAACGGCCAACT
>JAQGPD010000081.1 GCA_028293305.1 Verrucomicrobiales bacterium
CTGGCGATGGCCGCAACAACGACGCTTCCAGCGAGGATGATATTGATGGCGATGGATTTTCCGATGACGACGATTCCGAGATGGACATTGATGGCGACAGCCGCAGCGACGACGACGACATGGACATCGACGGCGACAACCGCAGCAATGGCGATGCCGCTGAAAACGACACCGATGGCGACGACAAATCCGACGGTGCCGTGACGGAAATGAATGACGACGGCGACAGCAAAGGGAACCGCGATGACATGGATGACGACAACGACGGCGATTCCGACGAGGACGATGCCGACCACCGTCAGGAGGACGATGAAATGGAAGTGGAAGTGAATCTCAGCCGCCAGGCCGCCGCGCCCTCCGGCAGCCGCGTGCAGGTCAAAATCCAAAAAATGGCCAGCGGAAAAGTCCAGTTCGCCCTGGATGCCCGGGACCTCCCCGCCGGCAGCTACAGCGTGGTCATCGACGGCGCGCCCATCGGAAATCTGGTTATGATTTTGGACGGAAACCGCACGGAGGGCGAGCAGGAGTGGGAGACCAATCCCAACAAATCCAACGAGCTGCCGCTGACCTTCGACATTATCGGAAAATCGATAGGGATCATCTCGGGCGGCACCACCTATTTCACCGGCACCGTGCCCACGCCACCCACCTACACCGGAGGCGGCACCGTGCCCCCCACCGCCGTGCCCGGCGTGCTGGTCCGCGGCGCGGCCGCTCCCTCGGGCGCGGAAGGACATGTGGAAATCGACTTCAGCCTGACAGGCGCCAAGGAACTCGAAATTGAAATCGAGGATGTCCCCGCGGGAAGTTATGAAGTGCTGGTCGGCGATGCCGTCCGCGGCACCCTGACTGCCACCGCCGGCGAAAACGGAGTCCGGGGCCAGCTGGTCTTCGAGGTTTCCCCGGAAATGTCGGAAGGCGAATTGCTCCTGAATTTCGCCGCCGCCGGGGAACCGGTGACGATCCGTCAGGGCACTGACATTTTCTTCACCGGCACCGTGCCTCCCGCCCCTGCCGGCGTGGGCGATGGAGTGGTGGGGAATGACGACAACGGCGATGACAATGGCGGCGGCGTCCCCGTCACCGCCACTCTGACCCGCGGATCCACCGCACCCGCCGGCAGCAAAGCGGAGGTGCAGATCCAATTCGGAGCCGCTGGCGCGACCGGATTGGAAGTCGAAATCGAGGACGCCGCCCCCGGTGCCTATGACCTGCTCATCGACGGCACGCCCCGCGGGTTTGTCGAGGTCGTGTCCTCCCCGGACGGCGTCAAAGGCAAGCTGCGCTTTGAAACCGCCCCCAATGATCCTGACGAACTTCCCCTCGATTTCGTCGCCGCCGGAAAATCGATCACCCTAACCCAAGGCGCGACCGTCCTTTTCTCCGGCACCGTTCCGACCCAGCCGGCCATCTGATGGCACGGCGCGGCGGCGGAAGCGTCGCCTGTCCGGAGTAAAGCGGTTAGCGTTTCTCCCCAGGCAAAAACAACCCCAACCCCAAAGCCCCGCTCCGGATTTCCGAAGCGGGGCTTTTCCGTGGCGGGAACGCGGCCGGAGCGTGGCCGTCGGATAGGGCTGTTGGCACGATAGCAAATGACCGCGTAGCGCTCACGGACTGTCAGCTAGAACACTTTGAATAATGACGTAAGCCAGCGTCCGACCCCGGAGGGGTTGAATCTTTATAGCCATAGTCAGCCGTTAAAATTCAGCTCCGGAGGAGCGACATCTGGCTCCACCCGGGTAGAATAGGCCGCTCCTCTGGAGCTCAATCACTTTTTCCCATAACGCTGACTATAAAGATTTCGGCCCTCCGCGCCGAATGATCCAGAAGTCTGCCGGCTACATCATTCTTTAAACTGCTCTAGTGAAACATGCGCCGCGTAGCGACGCCGGAAAAGAGCTTGGGGAATATGCCGGTTCCCAGCTGGAATTGGTAAATTCCACACCCGCTTTTCCAGCCCCACTCCCCGGCACAGTCTTTTTTCACTAACAACAAAAGGGTGGATTCTGCCGTTCTTGCCGGTTCGGGATTACGCCAAGGGCGTTGGAGATGTTAGCCAGGGGGTGCCGGCCGTGGTCGGCCACCCCAGGTCCTTCACCGGCGAAATCCCGAACCCTGACGGGGTTCAGGATCCCTGGCCGCCATGCACCCCCGGTCCGTGAAAGCTTCATTGATTCACCCATATCCGGAACCGCGTTGCGGTTCAAAATGCGTTGTGACCACTTCCTGGGGTAGCCGTTGCCACGGCAACCCCAGGCTAACATCCCTAACGCCGTTGGCGTAAGCCAGCCGGATTTGGGAATGGAAGGATGAATGCAGCCATTGAATGCGTGTGGGTCGCCAAAGGCAGGTGGAATTTACCGGGTCCCAGCGGGAATTGGTATTACAGGAATGAACGCGGGAAATGCCGCCGATGTTCCGCAAGACCGATGCGGCCGGGGCGACTTCCAAAGTCGCGGTCCTTTGGGCCCGGAGGTCCCGAAAAGAGGAACGCGAATTTGGAAGTCGCCCCGGAGCATCGGCGGTTCCCCGACCATCCCAAAAGGAAATCACGCCAGGCAGGGGTTGGGGCTTTTGCAATTTCAGTTGGAAATCAGTATATTTTGGACGCTCTTTTCCGGCGTCGACACGCGGCGCAGGGCTGCAACCTGTTAGTTAGTCCGCGGGTGGAATCCCCTGGCCACCGGCCGTGACCGCCACGCGGTCAGTTCCTTTCGCTGCCACAGGCAGCCGCTCAATAGGAAGGGTGGTGGAGTGACGGCGTTGCCAAAATACCTGTATCTTTGTGGATTTGGTATTAATAGCCAATTTGGAGGGAGCGATTGAATGACCGGCCGACTGGCCGGGATCCAAGCCGGGTCGGCCCGGGCTGCGCTCAATGGTCCTGCTATCTGCATTTCAAATCGAAAACCGTTCCCTTGACACTGGTCCGGGGTCGGGCACTTTCACGGTTCGCGACGCCGGTGTAGCTCAGTGGTAGAGCAGCGCATTCGTAATGCGCGGGTCAGCGGTTCAAGTCCGCTCACCGGCTCCATATAACTCCCTGTAAATCAGGGGGTTGTGGAGGGAAAAGCCCCGATTCCAAGGGGCTGGGGGATAGTCCTGAAATGCACCAGAATGCATAAAAATGAGGACGTTTGCACGTTTTCGGGTGTACAAAGTGTACACACTTTCCCGGCTATAGCTTCTTTTTGGCTTTCCCCTTGGGAGTGGATGCTTTCGGGGGCAGGGCGGATTTACCTTTTCTCGGATCGGTTTTGGTGCGGACGCATCGGAAACTTGTCCTTCCGCCAGTTGTTGCCTGTATCCGGTCATTCATCCGCCGCAAGCGCCGGCTGACGGCCTGCTTGGTGATTCCAAGGAACTCCCCGATTTTCTGACACGTCCAGTCATGGATGGCTGGCGCTCCCGATAGTTTCGCCAGGGTGATCAGGTGCCTGCCTTTCGCGTAAACGTCTTTCCCCTTAAGTAAATTCACTCCGGGCAACTCCTCAGCGAAGATTCCGGCCACAAGATCCTTTGCTACCTCCCGTTCACGCAACACGGAAATAATCGCTGAATCATGCCATTCATACTTGGCCGGTCTAGCCTTTCGGATGGCGAACAGCCGGGCCGGTTTCCAGAGGATTTCAGTCCTGCCCTGCGGGTCCAGCAATTCCACGCATGGGTGGTGTTCATCCTCGGTCGGGCGTGTGTACCGGACTGAATAGACGGTTTGAATTTTGTGCT
>JAQGPD010000109.1 GCA_028293305.1 Verrucomicrobiales bacterium
ATCCGGCAACGGAACGCCTCGACCCCAACAAGGCTTATTGGTTCCAGGTTCCCACCGTGGGCAACTTCACCGCGCCGGTCGAATATGAAGTGCCCGGCAGCACCGGCCTCGCGTATGGCCGCACGCTGAACACCCTCACCGCCGGCGTCACCAACCGCTCCACGGGCGAGGTCACGTTGAATGTGACATTGGAAAACTCCGAAGCCGCGCCCACTAATCAAACCGCCGTGACGGGCCCCGTTCCCCTTTTGCGCAGGGTCTTCAACTCCACCACAAACGCCTACGTGGAAACTCCGGTCGGCACCGGGTTTTCCGTCACCATCGGAGCCTCCGGCCGGGCGAATCTGGACTTCAGTGTGGACCGGTCCGCCATCACATCCTCCTCGGCCTGGCATGCCTCCATTCTCCGCATAAGGGACGCGGCGAGCCTGACGGATGTGCGGCTGCCGGTGAGCGTGCAGGCGGCGACGCCGGCTGGATTATGGATCGCGCAGGCGAAGGTTTCGGAAGTGACCAGCACCACTCCTTTGATGTATCGGAATACGGCGGGTGATTTGGTCAGCAGTGGCACGAAGACATCGCAACCCTTCACGCTGGTCTATCTGATGCATGTGGACAGCGCCGGCACCGCCCGCCTCCTATCACAAGTTTTTGCGGGCAAGCTGGCCTCCACCGGAAACCCCGCCGGGCTGTGTATCTCGGAGACCCGAATCCTTCCGCACGCGACCTCGGACGTGCCGCCGCGCCGCTATGTTTCCTGCCAACTTCCCCTCGTGCCCTTCATCAACGGCACCGGCACGGTGACCTCCGGATCCTCGGTCGCCTGGCGCATCTCCATCGCCCATAACGATGCCACAAATCCCTTCGTCCACACCTATCATCCGGACCATGACAACCTGGACGCGACGTTCAGCATCCCCCTGCAAAGCGGCGCGGAAAGTTATGCGGTCACCCGCGACTGCACCTTCAATTTCACCGCCTCGCCCCCTAACGGAACCACTGTCGCCGGATGGGGCAGCACCATCCTCGGCGGCACGTATGCGGAGACCCTGAACGGTCTCAACAGCAAGCCCCTGAGTGTTGGCGGCACGTTTGTCATGCGCCGCATCTCCGAAATCCCCGACATTGATCTAACCACTCCCTGACATCCGGTCCGCACCTTCCCGCTTCACCACCGCTTTCCTTTTCAAATCACATGAACCATCCACGTTCCGCCGCTCTGTTCCGCCCTCTGCGCACTCTCTCCCTCGCCTGTCTCTGTCTGCTCCCGGGCCTCCGCGAGGCTTCGGCGCAGACGACATCCGTGCCCGTCCTGATGAGTTATCAGGGCCGCGTGACGGACGCCTCCGGCGTGCTGATCGGCAACACGACCCCTGTGAACCGGTCGGTTGCCTTCCGGCTTTACAGCGCGTCCTCCGGCGGTTCGGCCATCTGGGCGGAGACGCAGACGGCCACCATTTCCGCGGGGGAATTCAGCGTGCTGATCGGCAATGGCACGGGCATTTCCGGCACCACCGGTCCCAGCGCCCCGGCCCCCACTCCCTACCGCACCCTGGCGGATATTCTCAACAGCCTGACAAATGCCTCGGTCTATCTCGGCATCACCGTGGATGACGGAAATTCCTCCACCACCGACCTGGAGATTGCCCCCCGCCAGCAGTTGGTCAGCGGCGCCTTTTCCCTCCGCGCCCGGGTCGCCGAAACCGTCGCGGGCGGAGCGGTGACCGGCACCATGATGGCGGATGGAGCGGTCAACACTAACCAGATTTTCGCAGGTGCCGTCAACAACGCGAAGCTGGGCGACAACAGCGTCACCACCATCAAGATCAGCAACGCCAGCATCAACTCCGACAAGCTGGCGGACACCAGCGTGACGACCGCAAAAATCGTCAACTCCAGCGTGACCAGCGACAAGATTCTCGACGGAGGCATCGCCACCGCGGACATCGCGGACAGCGCGATCAATGGCGCGAAAATCCTGGATGCCACCATCACCGGCGCGGACATTGCGGCCAACACGATCACCACCGGAAATCTCGCTGCCTCCTCCGTGGACCTTGGCAAACTGGTCGCCAGCGTGCAGCAAGCCCTCTGCCCGGTCGGCACCATCAGCGCTTTTGCCGGTGACACCGCGCCGGATGGCTGGCTGATTTGCAATGGCAACTCCATCAGCCGCACCACCTATTCCTCACTCTACAATGTGGTGGGCGTCCGCTTCGGTTCCCCGGACTCCACCAACTTCAAGCTGCCGGACTTCCGCGGCCGCTTCCTGCGTGGCCGCGACAACAGCGCCGGCCGCGACGAGGACCGCGCCACCCGGGGAGCCATGTCCGCGGGCGGGGCCACCGGAGACAATGTCGGCAGTATCCAGGATGATCAGTTCAGATCGCACAAACATTCCGTGACCCGCGATAGCTTTGGTTCCGTGGACAACTACTCCCTGACCGGCACCAGCAGCTCGGATGAAGACTATGCCGACAGCCCCGGCACCGGCTACACGGGCGGCAACGAGACCCGCCCGGAGAATGCCAACGTGAATTACATTATCAAATTCTGAGGAAACCCGCCGCGTTTCTCCCGACCATCCGTCCCGCTTCCGACGTGTTTCCGCCGCGTCATTTTTCCCAGCTCCGCCACCACCCATGACTTTATCACGCACCTCCCATGCCTTCATCCGCCGGGCGGCCTACGTCCTGGGGCTGTCAGCCATGCTGACAACTTTGGCGCCGGCCCAATACGAAATGAAGAGCGGTGTCTACAACCGCCTGAGCCAACGGATCACGGGCACTAACACCGCCAAGATTCCTCCGTTGGGATCCGCCCTGACACCCACCGGCGACCCCACCATCAATCCGCAATATTCCAACGTTGTCGAAGCCAGCGGAGGCGCCGGACCCATCAGTTCGGGATATCCCACCGCCGTTCATAGCAATAGCGGGGTCATCCTGAAAAATGCCTCGGTGGGCACATCCTTCGCGTCCGGCGTGCCGCGTTATGCCTTCGGCGACCACATCACGCCGCCGACGATTATTGTCAGCACGGGCGGCGTTTCCCGCACCATCACGGACCCCGCGACCTATTGGCGCGCGGAACCGATCGAGCCTGGCGAGGCCGTGACGAATCCCAGCGGGGCCGCCGCTGTGGACTATAAAGCCGGCACGCCTGCCGCAGTGCCCGCCCTCCCCGCCGGCACCCTGGCCACATATTACTATAGCCCGCACGCGCGCCGTGTTTTTGCCAACACGCCCGGCACCGTGGAGATCACCTGGCGCTCCAGCATCCCGGATCCGGCCAACAATAACAATTATGTTTTCTACAAGGAGCGCTTCGCCGTTTCCTCCACGACCACCAGTCCGGTGCGCACGATGTTCTGGACGGAAAAAAGTTTCAACGGCCCGCGCATCACCATCCCGTCAGGAAAAATCGTCACGGTCAATCCGGTCTATAGCAATGTTTTCCCGGAAACCGTGACCACCGAATACGTGGTGGCCGGAAGCTCCGGCGCGGACCCGAATGCCGAGGCCTCCAAGGTGCTCCGGACCCTGTGGTATGAAAAAGCCAACGGCCTGGGCGAACTGCACGCCTACAATCAGACGGGCCGCATTTTTGTGGAATACCTCGGCGCTCTCCGCGAGGACGGCGGCCACGAATTCATCGGCGCGGACATCATCAATGTGGAGCAGGCCGCGCAACCGACGACCCTCACCGTGATGCTGGGCAATGAAATCCGCCCCATCCCTGACGAAAATCTGGAGGCGCTTCCCATCACGTCCGACGGCTCGGCCGACGGGGTGAAATACTACGGCTCGAACCCCCGCCCTGACGGATCGCTGGCCTACTTCGCGGAACGCGAAAACGACATCGAGGACCGCGTGGCTTTTTATTGGTTGGAGAAACGCGACTGCGGCATCCCTGACAATCCCGCCGCTTTGCCCGCTCTGGGCATCGAGTGGCCGAAATACCTTAACAAATACCTCCAGGTCTGGCCCACGGCCATCACCGACTTCGCCGCCTCCACCGTGCACCAGGGAGGAAGTTCCGTGGACAACGGAACGGCTTTGAAATTCGAAGGAGGGAAAATCCCGGCCATCATTTACCAGGACGCGCCCAACAGCGATGAGGCCGTTTTCGACACCATCAGTCAGCGTCTGGTGGTGGGTCTGAGCACGACCGGGGACCAGCAAAACCGCACGCTCCTGAAGTTCACCGGGACCAACGGCGGCATCTGGTATGTCAGGCTCCTGACACAATCCGAAACCAGCTCCACCTACCGCGAAGGCGACGGCGGCACCGTTTTCAATGGCACCGCCTACGTTGGCGAGCGTCTCCTCCCGCCCTCCTCCACCTACTCCCCGGCGGGCTACATCTCCGCGGGCACTTGTTATTCCCCCACGGCCTACCGGGACCCGCACGCCCTGGGCGTGACGGCTGCGGAATCCGGAGCCATCATCCCGGTGAACGCCCTGCCAGGAACCCAGAATCAGCTGACGGTTTGGTGGTTCAAAAAAGTGGAGCCCCCATCCGCCGAGTTCGAAGCATTCTACACGACTGAAAAAGCGGGCCATTACTCCGTGGCCTACCGCACCTCCACGCCGATCCATTCGGACGATTTCGAGAGCGGCCCCAGCACTTGGACCAACGGTCTGACCACCGCGGCTGGCACCGGACATTTCCTCGGTCCCTTCGCCATGGCCACCTCCCCGGCGACGCAAAAAACCATCCCGCTCGGCGACGTGGGCACCGAGCCCGTCACCATCGCGTTCACCTTCTACCGCATCGACAGCTGGGACGGCGAGCGCTTCAAGGTCCGGGTGAATAACAATGTCCTGATCAATCAAACGTTCGCCTACACCTCCACGGCCCTGACACAAACCTACACCGGTTCCAGTGCCTTCGCGGAAGCGGTCTATTCCTGGACGATGACGCCGGTCGCCGGCAGTTTTTCCAACATTTCCGGCGTGCCGTCATGGACGGACCAGGCCTTCCGCGTGGTCATCACCGCCACCGGAGTGAACGCCTCCTCCTTCACTTCCCTGACGCTCGGACTGGATTCCACCCTGGACCAGGGAGTCAGTGACGAATCCTGGGCGGTGGATGATCTTTCCATCACCCGTCACCTGCCGCAGATCGTGCTGGCGTCCAATCTCGGCACCGGTTCCCTGGATTCCGCCGTGGCGAATGGCTCCGTCTATAACCAACCGGACCCTGCCAAACCGGGCTACAATCCCAACGAGGAACACGCCCTCATGCTGGGTGGCCGGGGCTACGCTCTGCGCGATGATCTCAATCTCACCACCGGCACCACGACCGCCACCACCTTCACCTCCCTGCCCCGCGTCCTGATTCAATACACGGACCCCGGCGACAACCGGCCGGCCATGGCCGTCTATGAGGTGCTCCGCGAAACCGCCGCCTATCCATTTTCCTATCCGATCACGGCGGGCACCATCCTGGGCAAACCGATGCCCCTGCCTCTGCTTCCGCTGGCGCTGGGCAGCGATGGCGTGGTCAAAAACAAGGAGGTCGTCCCCGGCACCGGCTATTCGGATCCTCCCACGAATCCCACCGCGCCGGATTACTACACGCCGTTCACCTACAAGGACCGGAAAGGTTATGACTGGGTCTACCGGGGCCCGCACACCAGCGGGACCAAGTCGCTGGGCATGAAGTTTTACTACACCATGCAGCCCGACTTCGTTTTTCCGAATGTCTCCCCGCAACCCGCGGCGGGCACCACGCTGCCCTACCTGCGCCCCGCCAACACCGACGGCTCCTTCATCGGCGACCCGATCACAGCGGAGCCTTTGACCGTGTTGTATTACCCGGCCTGGCCCTCCAGCCCGCCCACCCTGACCGTTGGTGAAACGCTCGCCCTGCCAAAACGCGGCCTGCCTTCGGTCCGCGGCCAAACCAGCGCCCGCGTGCTCTATCAACAGTCCATAGCCAAAACCGAAAGCCGCCAGCCCAGCGTGGTCCTCCAGGACCCGACCCGGGCGAAGATGGTCCTCATCAATGACTCCAGGGTCGGTCTGGCCACGCTTCCCGTGTCCCTCAAGACCACTCAGCAAAATGGAAAGACCTATTTCCAACTTGCCCAACCGCACCTCCAACAACGCTTCTACTTCGATCCGATCCAAGGCGACAAAGGAGGCCTGATCCTGATAGGCGAGTTCAAGGACGAGATCGCCGGCGAGGATTACCTGAACCTGAACACCCTCAGTCCGGACGATGTCACCGCGCTCAACGTGCTGGTGGATCCCGCGGATCCTGACAAATCGCGCTGGGCCGCCGCCATCACCCAGTTGTCCACCACGGTGGAGACCTTCAAGGAAAATCCAGCCAGCCGCGGCACCTACATCGTGGACTCGCCGAAGACCGTGAAAGTGGGCGCGCAGGAGCTGCCGCAAATCAGTTATTCCGACACCGCCGTGGACAGCTACGCGCTGACGGCACCTGGCAAGGGAAGTGGTTATGTGACGCTGCTCTTCGGCGACGGCAGGGCCTTCACACCCCAGGGCGAACCCATCGCCATGCAAATCATCAAGGTCGCCCCGCAGCTCTATCAAGGCGATTTGAAAAACGTTCCGGCTTCCAATCCGCTGGATGAACAGACCTCCCTGCGCCACAGCGGAGACTTCGCCGCGCACCCGGAGGACTACCATTTTGAATGGCGCTATGCCTTCCCGGTCGGCGGGATCGCGCCGCCGATTTACCGCACGGACATGGTGACGGTGCTGGGCTTCCCGGCCTCCAACGCCGCTTCCAGCCCCGACCTGACGGCCACCGCCGCGAACTGGCTGCTGCTGGCGAATCCCGCCGGCGTGCCACCCACCACCCTGCCCTATCCAACCACGGCGGTGAGCCTCGGCCGCTCGATGACGGTCAACAATTCCACCTACAGCGCCACCGCCGGATTCCCCGGTCAGATTCTGAAAAGCCAGAACGGTTTGATATTCACAAACGCGGTTCCGACCCAGATCATCCTGAGCGCGAACCTCAGCACGAATGACGGTTTCGTGGTCTTTGTGAACGGAGTCGCCGGCCTTGCCTATCAAATGCCGGCGGGCCTGTCCATCCCGGGCAATCTCTCGCCGGAAGGCGCCCGCTCCGGGCTGGTCATCGGCGGACTTCCCTATCAATTCGAGTTGGACCCCTCGCTTTTCATCGTGGGGAACAACCGCATCGAAATCGGCCTCTACTCCGCGGCCGCCGCGGGCACGGCGACGGCCACGACCGTGGACTTCCGCATCGACACGCCCAAGCAGGTGGACCTTGTCGTCACCAATAGCCAATGGGTCGCCCCCACCGGTCCGCTCACCAACACGATCGTCATCGGCGGCTCCGCGGGTTCCGCGCTGGGGGATCCTCTGCTGGTCTTCTCGGATTGTTATTTCACGATGCGCTACACCGCCCGCGACCCCTCGGCGATCGTCACCGGAAGTGCCTATAGCAACTGGATGCAGCCCGTGCTCGTGGAGAGCTGGGTGAAGCGCGTGCTGGATGGGATCAACCCTTTCAACCAACGCCAGACCGATCTTTATAACAATCCCGTCAGCACCGATGTCAGCATCCTGACACAAGCCGGAAAACGCTGGGAAGGGGACGTGGCGCTGAACCTAAACACCATTGAGGACTTCGGACTCATCGAGATTTACGAGACGGTTCTGAACCGTGTTAAGAAGCAAAGTCTGGACGCCCACGTCACCACGGATTCCGTCAACAGCACCCTGCTCCTGGTGGCCGGCTATCTGAACGACCTCTACATGAGCCTGGGGAACGAGGCTTCCGACGACGCTCAGAATCCCACCATCCTCGTCGATGGCAGCATGGGTCCCGTCGATGCGCAGACCTCCCGGTTTTCCTTCGAAGGCCAGGTGGCCACGGTGATGGATGAAACCCTCGCCCTGCTCCGCGGACGCGACGACTTCCTCAGTCCCGGCACCCGCACCACGCCTTCCTACAACCGGCTGTATTGGAACTACACCAACGGCATCAACTCCGGCGAGCCCTTCTATGCGGTGAATTACGACATCAAGGAAAAAACCGGCGGAGCCAACGCCAATGGCATCCTCGACGCGGCGGACGCCCAGATGATGTTCCCCCAGGGACACGGTGACGCCTATGGCCACTACCTCACGGCCCTGACAGGTTATTACAAACTCCTGACATCTCCGATCTACACCTGGATTCCCAGCACGGAAGGCGTCTCCGTCCTTGGCCAGACCATCCAGGTGGACTACGCCGACGAACGAAAATTCGCCGCCGCCGCCGCCGCCCTCGCCCGCACCGGCGTGGACATCATCGACTTCACGGCCCGCAACAATCACGAGGAGGGCGAGGAATCCGGCTGGTCATCGAAGCACGATGGCAAGATCAACACCGCCACCAACCGCACCCGTTACTGGGGCACGGACGAATGGGCCTCCCGCGTGATGCAGGGGACCTATTACAACTGGGTCAGCGCGAACGCCATGCTGCCGGACGTCGATCCGAGCCATGAAGGCATTCAAAAAATCGACCGCACCACGGTCCCGGAATTGGATGAGTTGGTCGCCAGCGCCACGCAGGTTCAAAACCTTTCGTTCGGCGAGCAGGCCCATCTCAATCCGCTGGGTCTCGCCGCGGACGCCATGGTCTTCGACATCTCGCCGTCCGAAATAACCAACGGAAAATCCCACTTCGACCAGATCTACGAGCGCGCCATCAAGGCCACGGTGAATGCGAAGAATGCCTTCAACCAGGCCGCGCAAATGAATCATCAGCTCCGCCAGCAAAACAACTCCGTGGCGGACTACAACGACGCGGTGACCAACCAGGAGAATGCTTACGAATATCAACTCATCACCCTCTACGGCACCCCCTACGCCGGAGACGTGGGGCCGGGCAAACTCTACGCCCAGGGCTACGCGGGGCCGGATCTCTATCACTCCTACTTCATCGACCGCCCGTCCTCGCTGGTCGACACCAGCACGGATGTGACGGTCAATTTCAAGGAACCGGTGAATCTGGATCCGTTCAAGGAATGGTCGGTGGACAAAGTCTATAACAAACTGAACGACCCGATCCAATACACCACCCGCACCTACAATTTCACCCCTTACACGATCGGTCAGTTTTCCGACACCGTCACCGGCGGACTGGGACGCCGCGGCCAGACAGGCGCCATTCAGGCGGCCCTGCTGGATGCCTATGAGGCGCAGGTGAACCTGCGGGACGCCTCCAACAAATTCAATAATCTGACCCGCCGGTTCGACCGGGACTACCAGCTATACTCGGAATTCCTATCAGACTTCGACGCCGCCAACGATGCCGCCGCCGAAAAGCTGGACGAGGCCGCCGCCATGAGCAAAGCGTCGTTCACCCTGGCCACCGCGGCCTCCGCGTTCGCCTTGTCAGGAGAATACATCGCCGCCCTCGCGGAAGCCGCCGCCGAGGCCGCCCCGCAGGAAGTCGGACTGGCGAATGACGTCACCTCCGTCGCCCGCATGGCCGCCCTGCTCTCCGGCGCGACCGGCACCTACGCGCAGGCCTTGCTGGGCCTCGCGGCGGAGACGAAAGGCGCCCTGCTTGACGCGGAAGCCGCGGACTTGGAAGGCCAGGCACAGTCCTACATCGATGACTACGATTTTGACCAGGTGAAAAAACAACACGTGGTGGAATTCGAGCGCCTCTATGATG
>JAQGPD010000114.1 GCA_028293305.1 Verrucomicrobiales bacterium
CTTGGGCCATGGCGAGGTGATTGAAGGTTAGGAAAGAGCCGGCGGTGAGGAGGCTCAGGGTGAAAACCATGAGGCCGGTGCGGAGCGCGGGGCGGGAGGAGGAGGTGGATTTCATGATTTCAAGCAAGTTACGCGGGTGGAGTCGATGTGGAGGCGGATAGGGATCAAGGGCCGCTCACGGAGGCGGCGCTTTTCAACCAGACACTCAGGTCGTAGGTTTCCTTCCATGTTTCGTCGGGAATTTTCCAATTCAGCAGGCGGGCGGTGGGTTTGGCGGGGTTTCCCGTGCGGGCCACGACGGTGATTTGGAGGCGCGGCGGGCCGGGGTGGCCCAGGGAACTGAGCGTGGGCCGGACGGAAACCTTGTTGGCTCCTTTGCGGAGGCCGCCGATGATGACGAGCTCGGCGGAGGTGTTTTCGATGGTTTCGCGGTGGGGTCCGCCGTTGATTTCGATCTCGACTTTGCAGCCTTCCGCGAGGACCGACAGGGTGGCGACCTGGTAGGGTTCCTGGCAGGGCTTCGGCATGGTGGGCGGGTCCGGGCTGAGGCGGAAGTCATCGCGTTCCAGCCAGGTGCGGACGCCGGCGCGGATGTCGCGCTTCAGGGCTTCGTCCCCGCCGAGATTGACGTATTGCAGGGTATTGAATTTCCAGCCGCCATCCTCGTTGAGGAAGTGGAGCATGAGCGGGTTTTCCGGGGTGATTTCCCCTTCCACGAATCCAAAGTCCACGCGGCCGAAATAAACCAATCGGGCATTTGCGCCGGAGGCGGAGGCGTCCACGAACGCGAGTTTGGATAGGTCCGGCGGGCGGAAAAAGGACTGAAAAACGGCGCGCGGCCAAGGTTGTTTCAGGGATACGACCTGGTTCCGCAGACACATCTGGCGGTATTTGGAAGTGACGGCGGACCAACGGGAAATGTCCTTTTGATACATCGCCTGAATCCACTGGATGTAGATTTTTTCCAGTTGGCCGCGCAGGGGCGGGCCCGAAGTCTGGGCGGAGGCTCCGGAGCAAAAGGCGGCGAGGCTGACCGCGGGAAGAGTCCAGCGGAGGAAATCGCGTCGGGATGGATGGGAGTTTTTCAGGATGACGAAGCTAGCGGACCTGGGCCCGGAGGCCAGCGGAAAATGAGGGTCGGCGGCAGGATTCAACCCACCGCCGACCTGGATAATGGCGGCGTTTACGGCAGGCGGCGGATGCGGTAGAACGTCCGCGGGCCTGTGGCGGTGGTGTCCTGATAGGTGGTGGACGCGCCTTCGGAGGGAAGATTGCCGGTGAGTTCCGTCCAGCCGCCGGGTTGGCCGGAGGGGAGCAGTGCCGTCGAGGAATCCACGGCGTAAACCGCGCCTTCCGTCGAGGAGAACGTCAGGGTGACGGCGGGGGCCGGTGTTAGGGTGCGCGTGATGCCGGTGATTTCAAACGGGGTCGCGAAGAATGCTTCGTTGGTGAGGCCGTAGAGGTGCCAGCTGCCGCTGGGGTTGAAGGTGGTGGCAGGGATGAGGGCATCGATGGACAGTTCCGTGGATTGCGCGGTGTAAGGGAATGCCAATGCGTAGGCTGAATCGGCGTTTCCATTCCCCAGCATGATGCCGGGAAGGTCCTCGAGGACGTAGGCGTTCACGGCCTGGGTTCCGTTTTGGAAAGTGAGGCTGAGGGGGCGGCCGGTGCCGGCATTCGACCAGGGCCTGACATAAAGGCGGGCCTCGTATTTCTGGCCGGGAACGAGACCGGTCAGGGTGTATTTCTGGTTGGAGCCGATGACATCGCCATTTCCGCTATAACTGAATCCGCCGAAGAGTTCGAGCAGGCCGGTGCCGGTCACATTTCCGCTGGAGGGGACCCAGGTGTTGAGATTGGTGGCGGCAATTTCATTGAAGGTGGCCGCGACGAGAGGGGTGCGGTTGGCGGTCCAGATGAAGTTCGGCGGCGTGGAGGTGGGTTTGAGGGCATCGAAAATCACGCCATTGATGACGGTGGAAAAGCCGCCGCTGATCGCGTGGGTGTAGGATTTCGAGGTGTCGATGCCGGTGGACTCGTCGGTGGTCAGCTGGCCAATGGTGAGCGGTGCCGGCAGGGTGGGCACGGCGAGGGCATCGACGGGCGAGGAGTTGCGGGTGGCTTCGTAGGCATCCGGGAAACGATCGGCATCGGTGTCGTAGGACAGAGGGGAACTGCCGGGATTGGCGAGCCCGGAAAAGGTGCCGGAGTTGTTTTCAATCAAGTCGTTCAGTCCGTCCGAGTCAGTATCGGCAAGGGTGGGGTTGGTGGACTGCCGGGTGCCGGAGGGAATGAGTTCCGCACTGTCAGGGAGGCCGTCCGCATCCGTGTCCGCGGCGGCGGGGTTGAGATTGGGATAGGTGTCGCTGAATTGATATTCGACGATGTCATACAGCGTGTCCCCGTCGAAATCCCCGGTCCCCGCGCCGGGCCCGGGGCCGAAACTGCGGCCATCAAGGTCGGTCAGGTTGTTGACTTTGGCCTGCTCGTAGGAATCGGGGATATCATCCGAATCCGAGTCGGTGATGAGGGTGAGAGCATAGACCCGGTCGTTGGAGGCGCCGGAATTGTTGCCGGTGCCCCGGACGCGGATGGAGACGTTGGTGCCTGCCGGGAGGGTATTGAAATCAAAGCCGAGGGATTCCAAGCGGCCGCCGTCGATGCGGAACTTGGCATTGTCCGTGTCACCGGCGCCGGCCACGAGGGTGAAGGTGGCGGGTTCCGAAACCTCGTTGAAGAGGGCGTTGAAGTTCCCGATGATGGCGTCGGCAGCGACGGAGGACAGCAACTTGTTGTTGTCCAGCGATTGTGTGAAGCCGTAGAGTCCGGAGATGGAAAGGTTGTCCAGCACGGTGCCGGCGGCGTAGTTTCCGATCTCGAAGTGGAGAATGCCTCCATTGTTATCCCAGGTGAAGGTTTTCCCGGCAGGGAGGACGTCCGTGCCATTGACCGTGGCCTTGACGGTGACGGTGGTGCCGTTGGCGAACGAATTGAACGCGTAGTCCACGATCACGTGGCGGGGGGTGAGGACGGCGGGGAAGGCCGATCCGACCGTGGCGGCGCCATTGTCGAAAAATTGCGTGAGGCCGGTGTTGCGGAACAGAATGCCGAAGTCCGTCCCGGCTTCGTTCACCCGGGTCAGAGGCTCGGCGGTGGCGATGGAATTGATGCCCGCGCTGACGGAAATCCAGTTGTCCGAAGTGTCGTCGGCGGAGGTGTAGTCGAACTCCACGCGGACCCCGCCTTCAGCCAGGATGGTGGTGCCCGTGGTGCCGGCGGCGAAATCCGTCCAGACGTTGGTGGGGAGGCTGGCGGATTGTTGGAGGCGGAGGCGGCCCGAGCCCGTGGCGGGTTTGAGGAAGTTCAGTTTGTTGGCGACGATACCGTGCTGGATGCGTGAGGAACGGACCTGCACGGCTGTGCCGAGAAGCCCGAGGCGGCGGTCGGTTTGAGTCGAGGCGTCGAGGCTGGCGTTGTCCGGGGCATTGAAGTTATCGCTGAACAACAAAGTGCCGGCGTGGAGGGGGGTGATCTGCAGGAGGAGCAGTGTGGAGGCAGCGACGAGGGATACGGGTTTTTTCATGGAAACGATAGGGAGGGACGGTCCGGAAGCACGGCCCGGACGGAGGGGGGGCGGAGACAAGCCGATCCGTGGAGGATTGGCAAACGGAGATGGCGGTTTCAGCTCAGGGAGCGCTGAAGCGGGCGCGGATAAAGGCGCGGGCGGCTCCGGCGGGGGCGGGAACCGCGAACACCAGGCGCTCCATCGTTCCAGTCAGGGGCGTGCGTTCGGTCAGGGTGACGCCTGTTGGGGCGGTCCATGCGCCGGGTCCGGCATTGGTCAGGTCGGTGCTGATTTCCAAGGTGGGAGTAACCTGCGCGGCGCTGTCGCGTTCCAGGGTGAAAAGGAATGCAGGAGCAGCGGGAACTCCTGTCATGGAAATCGAGGGAAGATTGCCGGAGCCGATCGCAAAATCGACGAGATCGTCGCGGCCGTTGCCATTGGAATCGGCGTTGGGGGAACCCGTGAAGGCATTGCCGGTGACCGCGCCGGGGGTGCTGCCGGTGCCGGGGCCGTCGGCGCGCCAGTTCCATGGGGATCCATGTTCGGGATTCACCAGCGGGGACACGAGGACGAGGGCGCTGCCGGAGCCGTCGGCCGCGGTTGGCCATGGGTCGGAGTCGTCATAGCTGAAACGTTTGATGTCCAGGCCGGCGGCGGAAATGATGGAGAGTTCCTCGCCGCTGTCGCTTAGTTTGTTGGCGGTGAGATCGGCGGCGGGCACATATTGCGGAGCGGTCGGGACGCCAGGATAACGCATCGCGAAAGCTGCCGTGCGCCGGGGGATGACCAGTCGCTCGCCGGCTGGAATGCGTGTGTTGGCGGCGAAGGTGTAGGTGATTCCGGTGTCGAAGCGGCAATCTGTCAGGTCCACGATGTTGGCGCTGATGTTTTGCAATTCGAGGTATTCAAAATCATCGGCGGAAGTGTATCCGGCGTTGGATTCCGCCAAGCTGGGGTTCGCGGGATGATAGTGGATTTTGGATAGGACGAGATTGTCCGCGGCGGCCGGCGCGATGCCGCTGGTGGAGGTGACGGTGACCGTGGCGGTGCCGGAGACCGTGCCGTTGGCGCGCACGCCTTCGAGGGTGTATGTGTGGGTGCCGGCGAAAAGAGGGAGCTGCAGCGTCCAGGAATTGTCGTCCGTCCATGTCACATTCAGCGGGACCGGATTACCTGCCAGGCGGATGGTATCAATATCGATCCAGCCATCGCCTGTGATCGTGGCGAAAGGCGCGGTGGAAGTCATGGTGGCGGCGCTGGTGCGCGTGAAAGCCACCACGGGAACCGGCGCGGTCTGGCCGACGCCATTGAGCAGATTCCTGACATAAGTCGCGCGGGCCCGGAGGAAGGGCAGGCTGGTGGTCATGTCATCCACGCCAAAGGTGCTGTAGTGGGTCGCCCAACGGGTCAGGAAGGTGTCGTTGAAGGACTTGTTAAGCACGTCCAGCACCATGCCGTAGTAGCGGCGTTTGTTGACTGGATTGGCGATGAACTTCGTAATGTCGCCGCCCGCGATGATGGAACCGTTGGTCGCGGATTGGCCGAGGAAATCGAGGTCCCAGGGAATGGCCACGCCTTTTTGACCGGGAGGGAAGTAGAGCAGGAAATTGTGAGTCGAGCCGGTGGACGCGAGGTAGTTGTCCGTGACGCCGAAAAGCTGTGCGGGGATGATGGCTCGCATCCAGGTGTCCACGTCGATTGCGGCGGCGGTCTGGGTTTTGAACGCGACCGAGTTCTG
>JAQGPD010000122.1 GCA_028293305.1 Verrucomicrobiales bacterium
GGTGAACCCCGCCGCCCTCCCGCCCGGCACGGAAACCGCGCCCCTTCTGAGCATCCGTGAAGGACGCATCGCCGTGGAAAAAGCCATCCTCAAACAGGCGCAACCCACCGTGAAGGAATTCGGGATCGAGATCCTCGATGTCCGTTTCAAACGGGTCAACTACAGCCGCGGCGTGTTGGAGAAAATCTATGACCGCATGATCAGCGAGCGTGAACAAATCGCCGCCCGCTTCCGCTCCGAGGGCGAGGGCGAGTCCGCGCGCATCCAGGGCCAGCGCGAGTTGGAACTCAATAAAATCACCTCCGAAGCCTATCGGAAAGTCCAGGAAATCAGCGGTGCCGCCGAAGCCAAGGCCAGCGCCATCTATTCGGAAGCCTACAATTCCAGTCCCCAGGCCGCCGAGTTTTACACCTTCCAAAAGTCCCTCGACACCTACACCAAAACCGCCGCCACCGACACCACCGTCGTGTTTTCCACCGGCAGCGACTTGTTCCGTCTTTTCAAAACCGTCTCCCCCGCGCCCGGTGCCGCCGCCTTCCCCTCACTTCCCGCCGCTCCGGTCAGCGCCGCGCCCAACGTCCCGAACAACGTGCTCGCGCCCGCGCCCACACCACCCGCACCCGCCGCGCCGACTCCCGGCGTGACCCCGCCGCCTGTCGAGCGCTGAAATTCCAGCCAGCCCGGGAATCCGTTTGCGGGATCCCGGGCTGTTAGGTGGAAAATGGATCGACCCAAAAAAATTCCTAGCAGATCATGTTTTTTGTTGTGTTGGCAGCATGGCTCGTCGGCGTTGCCGTCAGCCTGATAAACCAAAACAGGAAGTTGCCGTTGTCGATTCTCGGGATTGGAACGCTCGTATTGGTCGGGCATTTCACCGTGGGACTTGGCTTCGTCACTTTCATGGTCATGGCCATTCTCAGCATCATCATCTGGATCGCCAACAAACAGGACATGAGTTGATCTGAATTGTCAGGCAGCCAGGCTCAGGCCGCCGGTTTTTCCAGATACCACTTGTCGGCGAGTTGGGTGACTTGCAGGCCTTGCTCGCGGGCGAATCGGGTGGCGGCGATGCGCACGCCGTCCCAGTTCCAGTCGTCGCCCACCAGAATTCCGCCGGGGCGGACGAGGTCCCAATAACTGATGAGGTCGGCGTAAACGTCGTCCTCCTCATGGCTGCCATCGATGTAAATCAGATCCGCCTTCACGCCATAACGGCGGAACCACAGCCCCGCGATGGTGGCGGTCTGGGGAAAGGGCGTGATCAGATCCTGGCAATTCCGATGGATGACATTGGCCATGAATTGATAGTAAACCGTGGGGAATCCGTTCCGGCATTTCAGGGCCAGATAACGTTCGGGGTCGGTTTGGTCCGTCCAAAACTCCACCGCGCCCAGCCAGGTGTCCACGCAGATGATCTCGGGCGAAAGCCCCAGCCGCCGCGCGACGCCCGCCATGTGGATGGCGGATCCGCCTTTCCAGGTGCCCACCTCGATGATGCGTGAGGGTTTCACTTTCTCCAACAATTGATCGAAGGCGGGGGACTGGCTGCCCCAGCCCTGCAAGTCCTCCGGGTAGTCGGCCAAAGGGAAATTCTGATAGGGATCGCCGGCGTGGATGAGGCCGCGCAATCTGCCCTGGTCTTTTTCCTCCACGCTTCCGGCGGAGATGGCCGGCCGCACTTTGTGGATGCTGTAGCCGAAGCGGTAGAAGGCGGTTTTAAGCAGGGATTTCAACATAACAAAAAAGTGGCGTCGAATTCCTTTCTAAACTGCGGTCCGGGACGTTTCATCAGCAAATCCAATCAAAAACCTGGAAACCCGCCGCTCCTCCGCGTAAGCAGTCCCCCCCGCTCCCCCCGCTTTTTATGCCTGCCGCTTCGCCGCTTCGATTTTTGGTTTGTTTTGCTATTGGTTTTTTGTTTTGTCAGTGCCGGCATGGGGGGGCGGTGGTGGGGAAGGACTTAAAGGACAAAAAGGACCAAAGGGACCTAACGGTTTTGAAGGTCCCGCAGGGGGCGTGGGAGCGGGTGACGGGGCGGATGGCGGCGGCGGTGCCGGCGGACCGGGAGGGGCGGGCGATTCGTTGGAGGTTTTCGGTTAGGGAGGCGGATGGGATCAATGCCCGCTCGCGGCCGGATGGCCGGGTGGACGTGACTTCCGCGACATTGCCTTTCGTGGCCAATGATGCGGAACTGGCCGCCGTCCTGGCCCACGAGATGGCGCATGTGTATTGCCGCCACGGCTGGCAACGGGCGATGGAATCCTGGGCGGTGCTCGCGGGATCGGCGGCTTTGGGCATGATCTGGTCCTCCCGGGAGCACGATCCCGGCACGGCCACGGCATTGGCGGGCGGACTTTTCCTGACCGTTTCCTCCACGGCGCTCGCGGCCCGGCAGCGCGGCCAGGAATTGGAGGCGGACGCGGTCAGCCTGGACTTGTTGCGCCGCGCCGGCTATCCCCCATCCGCGGCACCGGAATTCTGGACCCGATACACTTCCACGCGGTCGGATCAGAAGTTGGGCAAAGGCGGATGGTGGCTGCCGCATCCCCCGGACCGCACCCGGCTGCGGCGGCTGCGGGAATTGACGGCGGC
>JAQGPD010000136.1 GCA_028293305.1 Verrucomicrobiales bacterium
TCCTGGCGGCGGCCCTCCCGGCAGTCCGGGCGGTGGCAGGCCCCCCGGCGGCGGCGGCAGGGGAATGCGCAGCGAGACCCCTGACGAAACCTACCAATTCCAACTCCTCTGCCTCGACCGCGCCACCGGCCGCACGCTTTGGACCAAAACCGCGATCGAGCAACTCCCTCACGAAGGCCACCACCAGGACCACGGCTTCGCCTCCCATTCGCCGGCGACGGACGGGACGTTGCTATATGCCTATTTCGGGTCGCGCGGCATTCATTGTTATGACTTGTCAGGAAATCCGGTGTGGTCGAAATCGCTGGGCCGCATGCAGACGCGGAATGCCTTCGGCGAAGGCAGCTCGCCGCTGCTCGTGGGCGATTCCATCGTGATCAACTGGGACCATGAAGGCGCGGACTTTGTGGTCTGTCTCGACAAAAAAACCGGGGCCGAGCGCTGGCGCCGTCAACGTGAGGAACCCACCAGTTGGGCCACCCCCGCGGCCGCCGTGGTCGATGGGAAAATGCAGGTGATCGTGAGCGCGACGAATCGTGTTAGGAGTTATGATCTGGCGACCGGCGACCAGGTCTGGGAATGTGGCGGCATGACCACCAACGTCATCCCGACTCCCATTGTCAGCAATGGTCTGGCCTATGCCATCAGCGGCTTCCGGGGCAATGCCGTGCGGGCCATACGTCTTGGCAAAACCGGCGACCTGACAGATACCGAAGCGGTGGTGTGGAAGTATGAAACCAAGGCGCCCTACGTGCCGTCGCCTCTGCTGGAAAACGGACGGCTGTGGTTCTTTTCCCAAAATACCGGCATCATCTCGTGCCTGGATGCGGCGACCGGAAAGGTGCTCATCGATGCCCAGCGCGTCGAGGGACTGGGCGGGGTGTATGCCTCCCCCGTGGCGGCGGACGGACGGATTTATCTGGTGGGGCGGAATGGCGAGGCCGTGGTTCTGAAAGCCGGTCCGACGCTGGAAGTGCTCGCCTCCAACCGGCTTGAGGAAAAATTCGACGCCTCGCCGGCTTTGTCAGGAAAGGATCTGCTGCTGCGCGGGCATGGCAGTTTGTATTGCCTTTCCGCTCCCTGAAACCACGGGCCGCGGGGATGGATTCCGGACGTGCGTGACGGGTGCTCTGGACAATTTGACGGAGTCGCGGTATAAGCCGGGATGAAGGCATTTTTGTTGGCTTTGTTGGTGGCGGTTTTAGGTTCCTCCTGCGCGGACACGCGGCACCGGATGATCGTCAGTGTGGCGGAGCAGCGCATGGTGGTGCTGGACGAGGGAAAGATGATAGGACAATTTCCGGTCAGCACCTCGAAATTCGGCGTGGGAGTCGCCCCGGACGGAGTGAAGTATTTCACGCCGCTCGGCCGCCATGCCGTGGCGAAGAAAATCGGCGGCGGCCAGCCGTTGGGCATGAAGTTCAAAAGCCGCAAAGCCACGGGCGAAATCGTCCCGGTCAATGCCCCGGGCCGCGATCCTATCGTGACCCGCATCCTCTGGCTGAAAGGTCTGGAGGCGCAAAACAAAAGCACGTTCGGTCGTTATATCTACATTCACGGCACCCCGGAGGAAGCCAAGCTGGGAAAGCCCGCCAGCTATGGTTGTGTCAGGATGCGCTCCGTGGATGTGGCGTGGTTGTATGACATCGTGGGCAAAGGAGCCAGGGTGGACATCCTCCTGGGCCCCGTTTCCTCCGCCGCGCCGTGAACGGCACGGGCGTCAGGCTGCAACTTGATCCAATTCAGCCCACAGGTTTGTTATCAGGCATGAATGTGTTCACCTATGGCTCGCTGATGTTCCCGTCGGTTTGGGAAAAAGTCACCGGTTCCCGCGCCGCCGGCGGACGCGCGCGCCTGGCCGGTTTTTCCGCGCGGCGGATCCGCGGTCAATCCTATCCGGCTTTGGTGGCGGAGGAGGGCTCGGTGGTGGAGGGCGTGGTTTATGAAAATGTCAGCCAGGCGGCCGTGGAGCGGCTGGATGATTTCGAGGGCTCGTTTTACCGGCGCTTGGAGGTGGATGTGGAAGTGGAAGTGGAAGCCGGAATGGAAGTGATAGAGACATTGCCAGCCAGGCGGATTTTGTCAGCGGGAGTCTATGTGGCGGCGAATCCGGAGGACACTGTCATATTGACGGAAACCTGGGACGCGGTGGAATTTGAGAGGAAATTCCTCGCGGAATTTTTGGCGGAGGATCCAGGCTTCACAGGAGGAGAGCGGCGGCCGGATGAGGCGGAACGTTAGGTGCTGTATTCCTGGAGGCTTCCGCCAGGCGTCGGGTGCTGGCGTTATTTTTCCCATTGGCACGGCGGGCGGGCGGGAAGTCAGGGATGAACATGCGGGAACTCCGCGCTGTTCAAAGTTCCCGGGCTGGATTTAATCCGACCATGAACCGCACCCGACTGCACGAAGTTTCCCCCGTTTTCTCCGCCATGGCTTTCGGAACCTGGCGCTTGCTGGAGGATCCATTGTCCTCCACGCCGGAGGCCTTGGTGAAGTTGTTAAGGGAATCGCTGGACTGCGGCATCACCACCATCGACACTGCGGAAATCTACGGCGGCTATCGGGTGGAGGAACTGGTCGGCGCGGCGCTGGCATTGGATCCGGGGGTGAAATCCAGAGTGGAGTTGATCACCAAGGCCGGCATTTATGTGCCTAACGCCTTTCATCCGGAC
>JAQGPD010000149.1 GCA_028293305.1 Verrucomicrobiales bacterium
GCGCCGCATGACCCGGATGCGGGAACACATCCGATTTAATAACGTTTATCGCTGGGCCGGAAAAATTCTCTCCATGCTGCTTAAATTCGATATCCCGGAATTCTACACCGATGGCAATGACTCCTCCTCACTGGACTGAATGCCGCGCCGAACTGGCGGAGCGGCTGGGCACCGTGCCCCGCCTGCTGGTTGCCACGGATTTTGATGGAACCCTGGCACCGATCTGCCCCCGTCCGGAGGATGTCAGGATGCCCAAAGACTCTTGGACCTCGTTGGCTGCCCTCGCGGACCACCCCGGCGTGCGCGTGGCGGTTTTGTCAGGGAGGGAACTCTCGGAAGTGGCCCGGCTCGTGGATTTACCGAAGGCAGTCTTCGCGGGAAACCACGGCATGGAAATCAAAGGGGGCGGGATCGCCTACGTCCATCCCCAGGCTTTGGCTTGCCGCCCGGCACTGGATGCGGCAGCTCATTTGTTGGAAAATCACCTGACTGGCGTTGAAGGCGCATTTGTTGAGCACAAGGGACTGAGCCTTTCCATGCATTACCGGTTGGTCGCGGAAAACGGTCTGGCCCAGGTGGAACAGGCCGCACGGTCCTGCACGGCGGCCTTTCCAACTCTGAAACGGCATGGCGGCAAAAAAGTGATTGAGTTCCGCCCGGACATCGCTTGGAACAAAGGGTATGCTTTGAAGCGTCTGCTGAAGGGCCTCGGGCTGCCGGCAGCGGCCACTCTCTATATGGGCGATGACGCAACCGACGAGGACGCATTTGCCGTTCTCAACGGCGTTGGAACCAGTTTACATGTGGGAGCCAATACTGAGACGCTGGCCCGGTTCTCATTGAGGGATCCGGCAGATACAGCGGAGTTTTTGGCGTGGTTGCGCGATCTCCGGGTCGTGTGAAGTAAAGATAGGAAAGCTGGAAACAGCGCCGTTTATTGATTGCTTTTGAGGGTGCCGGCATAGCTTGAGCGACAGCAAACTACCCAATCAACCAATACCTGCGCGACCGGATGCGGGGAAACTCAGACCATCCGTTCGCGCAGGGCGCGCGCGACGGCGGCGGCGCGGGAGCGGACTTCCAGCTTTTTGAAAAGGTGCCGGGTGTGTGTGTCGATGGTGTGGATGCTCACGCCAAGGCGGTCGGCGATTTCCTTGGCGGTGAGGCCTTCCACGATCAGCGCCAGCATTTCGCGCTCGCGCGGTGACAGGGAAACGGGCGTCGCGGGTTTTGTCAGGTTGGCGAGGAGCTTTACCACGCTGGCGGCGGTTTTCGGGGACATGGGCGAGCCTCCGCGCGCGGCTTCGTGGATGGCTTCCACGATTTCCTCCGGGCGGGCGGTTTTCACCAGATAGCCGCAGGCACCGGCGCTGATGGCGGCGGAGATTTTCCGCTCATCCTCGAAAACCGTCAGGATGACCACCCGGCAATCCGGCGCCGCTTTGATCACATCCGCCAGGGCCTCGAGTCCGCTGCGGCCCGGCAGGCCCACGTCCATCAGGAGCACGGCGGGCAACTGCGCCGCAGGCGTCTGCCGCAGGGCGAGCAGCAGGGCCTCCGCATTGGCAAAAGCGCCGGTGCAGTTCAGCCCCCGCGCCGGGGAGCAAAGGCGGGTCAGATTCCGGCGCAGGGTATCGTGGTCCTCCACGATCCAAACGAGCGGAGCGGAGGCGGAATCCGAAGCGGCGGGGACGGACGGGGCAGGGGGGGAGGTCATGGCTGGCAGGTGTGGCGAAATGTGATATTGAAAAGAGAGGAAACCAGAAACGGTGTTCAAAAAATGTCAGGGAGCGGATGGTTCTAGCATTTTATCCATCGTCGGTTGCGGGGGATTTCCAGCACCACGGATGTCCCGGCGCCGGGCGCGGATTGGAGTTCGAAAGTCCCCTTCAGCATGGCCGCGCGTTCCCTCAGATTCCCCAGGCCATGGCCGCCGGCGGTTTGTGAGGGAGTGAATCCGCAACCGTCATCGCGGATCTCCACCCGCAGTCCGGCGGGAGTGGGACTGAGCCGGAAATTCAGTGAGGAAGGCCGGCCGTGACGCGCGGCATTGTGCAGGACTTCCTTGCAGAACAAATAGATTTCGCGCCGCGTTTCCAGGTTGGGAACCCACGGCAGCGGTGCCGTGGGCAACCGGCACTCCAGCGCCACGCCGCCGCGCATGAGGCGCTCCGCGAGTCCGGTCATCACGATCAACCAGTCCGCGCCCGCACCGCCCCGCTTGCCCGCCAGCAGGGAAACCATGTCCCGCATGGAGTCCGCGCTTTCGCGCGCGACGCGCTCGATCTCCGCCAGATCCATCCGCATCTGCGCCGCCTCCTCCTGCTGCGCGAAGGAGGAAATCAGCGCGATGCTGCCAAGATTGGACCCCAGCTCGTCATGGAGATCGCGCGCCAGACGCTCGCGGTGGCGCTCGCGGTCCAGCACCCGGTGGCGATGTCCCCGCCATGAAAACAAACCCGCCAATAACACAATGCCGCCCGCTCCGAAGACACTGGCTCCGACCAGGGTGTGCTCGGTTTTATTGAAAAGCTCCTGAAGCCCGCGCACCACCTCCGCGCGTTTTCCCTCCAGCGTCCGGCGGCGCTCCAGCAATCCTATCCACTCCGGCAATTCCAGCAATTTTCCTCCGCCCGAGTGATTGTCCGTCAGTCCGGCGCGGCTCCAACCCGTTTCCTCCAAGGCTCCATTCTCCAACACCGGCGAGCCCGCCGCGATGTTGGCGTCGCCGGAGAAAGCCTGCAATTCCCCCAGGGCAAAAACGAAATCGCCCCCGCGCTCCCGCAGCCGCGAGGCCGTCACCCTGACATATCGTGCGGCCTGTCCGCCGGTGGGAAAACACTGCAGATTCTGACCCGGGGAAAGAAGTGAGGATCCCGTCCTGTCATGCACGGAGACCGCGCCGGCGAAATCCGGGGTCAGGGCGGTCTCCACTTTGAAACGCGTGGGAAAACCGTAATGCGAATCCCACACCATGGGACTGCGCACCGCCGGCACGAGCCGGATTTCATCCAGCGGCGCGGCGCGGCCGAGATCGATGGTCACGCTCTGGGCCTGATCCACCGCGGCAGCGACGGGACCATGCCAACCCATGATTTTGTTATCGTCCGGAGCCACCGGCAGGCCCAGCGGCATCATGAGGTCTATCAAATTATTCTTCGACCACGTCGGTGGAATTTCCCGCGAGCTGGAAGCCCGGACTTTCGCCTTCAGGGTCAGGTTCCGGTTGCCCTGCAGCACCAGCATCTCGGACAACGCCAGCACCGGCGGACCGCCGCCCTGCCAGGGTTCCGTCACCAGCAGGCGGATGCGCTGGAGCACCGTTCCCGGCGGGCAAAGGGTGGACACCGGCCATGCGCCCGGATTGGGAAAATCCTTTCCGGTTTCGTCCATCAACAAAACGGATTCCCCCTCCGCATCCGTGCCCTCCAACACAAACCGCGATGGAAATCCGAAGCCCGGAACCTGGCCTCCCGCCGCGCGCGCCAGCAGGGGCACGAGCACGATGCGGTCCACCCGCGAGGGCGCGGGCAGTTCCACCTCCACCCACAAATCCTGCGATTCCGGTCCTGACGAAGTTTGGAATCCATTCCGGTTTCCACTGTTCACATTGATCATGGAGGGCAGGGCGGCGAGATCATGATCCATTTCCACAATCTCCTGTTCCAAGGCCTGCAGGGCCGGCGCCGCCCAGAACGCCAATCGCCGAACCCACGATGAATTCTCCGCCGCCGCGCCCAGGCCGGGGCAGAGCCGGATGAAAATCCAAAGGAAGTTTTTCATGGGGTGGGAAGCGCGCATCAAATAGAACCCGCCGCTCCGAGTCAATCCCCGCGCCCGGATGAGGCGTATTTTTGAAGGTCACAAATTCTCGTGAGGTGACGTCCCCGGCGGAATTTCACAATCTGCGCCGCATGAAACCAAATGCCGCCCGCCCGCCGCTGTTCGAATTCCGCAAACTGACAGTGCTGGCGCTTTTGCTGGCGTCGGCATCCGCCTCGTCCGCGGCCTCGGACACTTGGACCGGAGGGACCAACGGCACCTGGGCCACCACTTCCAATTGGCTTTCCGGCACCAATTCCCCTGGCACCCTGACAACTCCCACGGTCTCCACCAACACGGATACCGCCATCTTCAATAACAACACCAACACCACCATCGACTACAGCACGTCGAGCCTGAATCTGGGCAGCGTGCTGTTCACCGGAACGCCCGGTTCCTTCAATATAAGGAGCGGTCCCACGGGAACGGGCACCTCGCGGCTGATCTTCACCTTGGGAGGGTCCGTGACGGTGGACTCCACCGTGACGAATCCCCAGTCCCTCGCCCGGACCGGATTGTCAGGATCCACGGGCACCTACACTTTTGAAAACAATGCATCCCCCACCACCGCCACCCTGACCATGGGCGGCACGCTGGCCAGCACCACCACGGGCGCGGCCACGCTGATCCTGACAGGAACCAACACCGGCCTCAACGCCATCACCGGCGCTATCAGTCAGGCGGGTGGAGCCAGTGTTTTGTCCATCACCAAAAACGGAACGGGCACGTGGACCTTGGGAAATAACAGCCACGGCGGCACCACCACGCTGAACGCGGGAACGCTTGGTTTTGCCAGCTCCAATGCCCTGGGCACCGGCAATTTTGTGGTCAATGGCGGCACCTTCGGCACGGCGGGCCTATCAACACGCACCATCACCAACAACATCACCGTGGGCGGCGACTTCACCTTGTCGGGAGTGGGCGCCGCGTTGCCCGTTGTCCTGAATGGCACCATGGATCTGGGTGGGGCCACGCGGACGATTTCCCTCATCAACACGGCCACCATCGGCGGGGTGATTTCCAATGGCGCGCTGACCCTGGCCTCCACGGGTGCCACTCGGACCCTGACACTTGGCGGCGCCAACACTTACACCGGAGCCACGACGGTTTCCGGCGGCACGCTCCTGGTGAACGGTTCCCTGGGAGCCACGAGTATTGTCAATGTTTCCCTCAGCGCGACCCTTGGCGGTGATGGCTCCATCAACGCTCCGGTCACGGTCGCCGCCGGGGGAAACCTCCAGCCCGGCACCACCACCGGGGTCGTGGGATCGCTGGACACCGGTTTGCTAACCATGGGTGGAACCTATATTCCCACGATCACCGGCAATGGCGTGAATGATCTTGTGAACGTGGCGGGCGCGGCGGATTTCAATGGAACCATCGCCCCGGTCCTGTCAGGCTACGCGCCCGCGCTGAACGATATTTTTGATATCGCCAATTGGTCCGGCGCCTTTTCGGGAAGCCCGGCTTTCGACTTCGCGAATGCGCCGTTGGCCTCAGGTCTGGACTGGGACAGTTCCAATTTTTCCACCGACGGCACCTTGAAAGTGGTCGCCTCCATCCCCGAGCCGGCCGCTGGATTGCTGGGCGGAATCGGCGCGTTGCTGGCCTTGTCGTCCCGCCGCCGCCGCTCCGCCAGGCCCGGTTGAAACGACGCGGGTTCCCGGCCGGACTTTTGTCAGGATCCGGAATCCGTCCGCAAAGCCGCCCCTGCTGAAAGCTTCCCTTTTTTCCCCGCATCCAGTATCTGGATTCCACGCATCTCATTCCCAACCACCCCCCATGCCTTTTTCTCCATCCCTCCCCCCGGGTCCGAAACGCCGTCCGTCCGCCCTTGCGATTCGGCCCAAATCCTCCCCGCGCGGCTTGCTGGCGGTGGGGTGTCCGATTGTTTTCCTAACGCTCGGAATGGTGCCGGTCCGGTCGGCTGATTTGTTGAAGTGGGATGTGAATGGGACGTCGGGCCCTACCGGGAGCGCGGCCCCTGCCACTCCTTCCGCCGGGGTTTCCGGCACGGGATTGACCGGCGGCGGAAATACCGGAAATTCCGGGTCCCCCAGCAATACCTGGAACCGCACTTTCCCGGTCGCCGCCGACTTCACCGAGGCCATGGCCTTCGGGCATTATTTCAGCTTCAGCACCTCGGCGAATCCTGGCTATACAGTTTCGATTTCCGGAATCACGGGGCTGAATCTGTCACGCACCACCATCGGCCCCACCACGGCGGGATTGTTTTACAGCACGGACAATCAGGCCACCTGGACGCAGACCGGAAGCACCTTCGAACTCACCGCCGCGAATACGTTATTGTCGGCGGCCGCAGCCTTTGATGACACCCTGGCCGTCACTCCCCTCGTGATCACCGCGGGGAATACCGTGGACTGGCGGATTGTTGTTTTTGGCGGCACGGGCAACCGCCTCGGTATTGGAAAAGCCGGCACGGACGACATTGTCCTGACAGGAACCTCCACCCCGGATGTGGCGGTCCATAACTTGTTATGGACCGGGGCGGGAGGATCCACCTGGAACACCTCGTCCACCAACAAAAACTGGGCCGACACCGGATTGGGCAATGCCGCGGCGGCTTTCCGGACGGATGACAATGCCACCATCGGAATTCCCGCCGCCATTGAAATCGACCCCGTCGGAGTGACCGCCGGCAATGTGACCGTGCAAAACACGACCGGTTCTGTCAGCTTCACGGGCGGATTTCTGTCAGGGGTTTCCCTGACAAAAACCGGCGCGGGCACGGTCTCCTTCGCCGGATCGAATCAGTTCGCCGGAGGTGTCACCGTGGATGCCGGAACCCTGCAGATTGATTCCGGGACCGCCTTGGGAAATGCCCCCATCACCCTCAACACCGCCACTCTGCGCACCGGCGCGGACACGGTTCTTTTTTCGAATCCCCTCAATATCGGAACCGGTGGAGCCGTCATCGAGACTGACAGCGACGTCACCCTGACGGCCCTGCTGTCGTCGTTCGGCACGGAGCCGAACGGCTTCAATGTCCTGACCAAAACCGGTCCGGGGACCCTGACATTCACCGGTGCCGGCAATGCCGCCATGGGCAGCCAGATGACCCTGAACAACACCGGCGGCGCCTTGGAGCTGGACATCGGCGCGGGCGGCGTGGTGTTCTCCGGCAGCGGTCAGAGAAATTTGTCAGGAACGAGCAACTGGGATGGCCCCGTCGGTTTGAATGGCGGCATCCTCATGATGCACGGCGGCTCGGTGGAGGGCAGTGGCGAAGTCACGGTGGGCGGCAATGCCTCCATCCGGTCGCGGCTTAATTTCGCCACCTCCGTTTTTGCCAACCGGCTGTCGGTGGGCGACGGCCGCACGCTGAGTCTTGATAGTGCCAATGGCAGCAATGCCCTGGTGGTGCGGGGCGATATCTCCGGCAATGGGGGGGTGACCAAAACCGGCAACGGCACAGTCCGCCTGGAGGGGGCCAACACCTACGCCGGCACCACCATCATCGATGCCGGCACCCTCCGCGTGGGCACCGGGACCGCCGGAACGCTGGGGGCAGGCGACGTGATCATCAATGCGGGCACTCTTCTTCTGAATAGAAGCGACGATGTGACCGTCCCCAACAATCTGTCAGGAGCCGGAAATGTGGTCGTCTCCGCCGGAACCTCCACCACCATCCTGACAGGTGCGGACACGCATGCAGGAACCACCGAAGTGGCGACCGGGAAGTTGTTATGGAATGGCGACAGTCCGGCGGCCAGCGGGAGCATCAATGTGATGGCAGGCGCATTCCTGGGAGGCAATGGCGTGGCCGGCGGCGCGCTGACCCTGCAGGATGGCGCGGGCATCGCGGCCCGCATCCGGAACTGGACAGGCGGCGTGGCGGGCACGGATTTCGATGACCTGACCGTGGCGGAGCTGGCCCCGGTGGCGGGCGCTTTGGTGCTTTCCCTGGACACGGCGGGCCTGACGAATTTTTCGGAGACCGCCCGATCCTTTTCCATTCTGAACACTGTTAGCGGCATCGCGTCTTTTGCTCCTGCAGCGCTGACGGTGGTGGCTCCGGACTTCCCGGGTGCCGGCACGTGGAGCCTCGCGCCGGCGGGTGCCGCGTTGGTTTTGACCTACACTCCGGCTTCCGCGGGGACATTCCAATCCTGGGTGACGGGCCCGCCATACCTGCTGGGCGGACCGGCCGCTCTGGCTGACGCGGACCCGGACGGCGATGGGATTCCCAATGGCATGGAGTTCGTGCTGGGAGGCAATCCGGCGCTGGGATCGGACACCGCGCGCCTGCCGGTCCTGACATCTTCGGCGGGTCAATGGGTGTTCACTTTCCGGAGGGCAACGGCATCGGTTTATCTGGATCCGGTGGTGCAATACGCGTCCGGTTTGTCAGGCTGGACGACCGCCCGGCACAACGTGGGAGGCGTGGTCATCACGGCAGCTCCGGCACCGGAACCCGGCTTTGAAATCGTCACCGCCAGTCTGCCCGTGGCGCTGGCCGGTGATCCGTCCTTTTTTGTCAGGCTGAGGGTTTCGGTTCCCTGAAATCGGTCTCCGCCGCCTGTTGCGGACCCCGAGTTTTCCGGGTGCGGATTTCCCATGGTGGGGGAATGTCCGGGCCTATGCGCCGACTTTGGTATCACATTCTCCACAGCGTCCTGCCGGTCGGGGCTTTGCTATTGCACGTGGTGATTTTTGTTTGCTATGCGCGGCGCTGGGACAAGGTGGCGGCGCTAACTGTTTTTCCGTTTTGGGCCTGGGGACTGCTGGGCATGGGCATGGCGGGGTTCGCCTGGCTTTTCACCCGTCAGCGGTTCGCGCTCGGCGTGACGGCGCTGTGGATCGCGACGGTGCTGGTTTTTTCCGATGAGACGAAGCCGCTGCTCCGGAGTTTTCAATCCCGTCCCGAACCCGGAGCCGCCGCGCCGACCCCTGACGGACAGAAGGTCCGGCGGGTCATCACTTTCAATTGCAAAGCCGGTTATTTCAATCCCGCCGCGCCGCACGAGGTCGTGCCCTGGCAACCGGATGTGGTGCTCTTCCAGGAAACCGCCTCGCCTGCGGTGTTGCAGCAAGTCGCCGAAGCGCTTTACGGCCCGCCCGCCAAGGATCACGTGGTGGGCAGCTGGGAATGCGGCATCATCACCCGCGGACGCATCCTCAGCAGCGCCTTGGGAAATCTCCCCAACACCTTGTCGGCGGTCATCCAGTTCGATGACGGCACGCAGCTCACCGCGGCCTCCGTGCACCTCAGCGGCGCGGAGACGGATGTGCGCCTCTACAAACGCGAGGCCTTGTATAAACACGCCATCAACCGCGTCGCCCGCCGCGCGGAATTGCAGGCGATGCTGACCATGCAAACCCTGCTCAATGGCCAGCGCCCCGCCATCATCGGGGGTGATTTCAATGCGCCCGCCGGTGATGCCATCTTCCGCCTGCTTTCCTCGGCGCGCTTCACGGATGCCATGGCGGCGGTCGGTTCCGGCTGGCCGGACACGTTTCCCAACTGGGCACCGATGCTGAGGATTGATCACCAATGGATCAATCAGGGCCTCACCCCCGTGCGCGGGCGCGTGGTGAAATCGGTGCATTCCGACCACCGGATGGTCATTTGCGATTACCTCCTGAAATAAAGCGTTCCCGCCGCGCGTCCCATCCGTTATTTCCGCATCCCGGTTCGTTTCCCATGTCCCGCAAGTTGTTATTCCACCTTCTGCTCATCACGGCCGGCCTCTCCCGGACCCTGCCCGCCGCCGAGCTTTGGCAGGATTTCAAGGCTCCCCCGCACGACTACTGGACCCGGCCGGTCACGGACCGCTTCTCCCTGCTCCGCGATGACCTCTCCAGCGGCAAAATCATCCTCGACCGCAGCAGTGAAAAAGCCTTTGTCACCAGCCTCCTGGCCGCGCTGAAAGTGCCGGCCAGCTCGCAGCTCCTGGTCTTTTCCGCAACCAGCCTGCAACTCAGCCTTATTTCGCCGCGGAATCCGCGCGCGCTTTATTTCACCGACGATTTGTATGTCGGCTGGGTGCCGGGAGGGAAGGTGGAAATCGTCTCCCTGGATCCGGCATTGGGCGGGATTTATTACATCTTCGACATCCCCCGCCGCGAGGGCGCGACCCTGTCCTTCGAGCGCTCCAACCGCTGCATGAACTGTCACGGCGCCGCAGACTCCGGCTGGGTGCCGGGACTTGTTATCAGTTCCGTGGTCCCGGGGCCGAACAACGGAGGGCTGGTGGGTTATCGACAGGAAGTCCTGGGCCATGGCGTGCCGCTCAGCGAGCGCATGGGCGGCTGGTTCGTCACCGGAGCGGGGAAATGGGACAAACACCGCGGGAACCAGACCGGGCTGCTCCAGTCCGGGAAACTAACCACTTACCCATTGCCTTTCGGGACCACCTTCGACGTCTCGCGCTATCCGGTTTCCACCAGCGATCTGCTCCCCCACCTGCTGCACGAGCATCAGGCCGGATTCATCACCACCGCATTGGAGGCGGGTTACCGTGCCCGCGCCGCCCTGCATGACGGGCAGGGAACCGTGCCCGCCGACCGGGCCGCGGAGCTGGATGCGGCGGCGGAGGCCCTCACCCGATATTTGTTATTCAGGGACGAGGTTCCCCTTCCACCGGGAGGAGTCACGGGCAGCGCGGATTTTCTCCGCGACTTCGCCGCGACCCGCATCCCGGATGCCGGGGGCCATTCCCTGCGGGATCTGGAATTGAAGTCCCGGCTTTTGAAATACCGGTGCAGCTATATGATATACAGCCCGGTTTTCACCGGTCTGGAGCCCGTCATGAAAACACGGGTC
>JAQGPD010000173.1 GCA_028293305.1 Verrucomicrobiales bacterium
GAAATTGTGATAGTGCAATTGTTGGAAGCCAAAGCCGTATGGCCCACCACGCCGGATACAACACCTGTGGAGGCGGAGATGGAAAGCCCCTCCGGCAGTCCGGTGGCGGACCAGGAAAGCGCCTGTCCATCCGGATCCGAGCCGGCCAATGCCAGATTGACCGCGCTGCCGCGGGTGGTGGTCTGCGGACCGGGAGAGGTCAAAGCCGGGGCCCGGTTGGGCTGCGGCCACGAGACGGAAATTTGGTTGGAGGCTGTATTGGGATTCCCTGCGGCGTCCGCCACTGCGGCGGCGGGCAGCGACACGGTCACCGTGCCATATCCGGCGGGGGTGACGGTGAAGCTGTAGCTTGATCCCGATCCGACCGGGGCCGCCGCGGATCCGTTGGTCACGGCTAGCTCTCCGGCATTGAGACCGGTGACGGATTCCGTGAAGGTAGCGCTGACGGTGAAGGCCCCGCTGATCGTCTGGCTTACGGTGGTCAAAGTCACCCCGGGCGACGTGGTGTCCGGCGGGGTGTAATGCACGGGCAGGGCATTCGAAATGGCATTGCCCATTCCTCCGGCACTGCTGGCGGAGTTGGCGGGCAGGGAAATATTTACCGTCCCCGGGGTCGACGGAACGACATGGATAACATAAGTATTTCCCCCGCCCGACAGGCTGGAGGCGGTGCCGTTGAGGATCAGGAAGTCGCTGGCTGTCAAGCCGCTGACGGATTCTGAAAAGTTCGCTGCGACATCGAATGCGCCCGACACGACGCTGGAGCCGGTGGTCAGGACAAGCGTCGGTGCGCTTTGACCGGAGATCGTCCAGGGGACCGTCACCGACACCGTGCTCCATCCGTCCGTGACGCTCAGCGTGGATGAATAGGAGCTGAGCGCGTTGGCGGAAATGGTCCCGGAGATCAACCCGCTCGCGGGGTCTATGGCAAGGCCGGCGGGCAGGCCGGTCGCGGAAAATGTCAGGACGTCGCCGGTGGGGTCGGCGGCCGTCAGGGGCAGGCTGACAGCGGAGGCGCGGAATCGGGATTGGGATCCGGGATTCTCCAGCGTCGGCGGGAGAGCGCCGCCTTCCCGCAAAGTCAGGAACTGATTGGCCGGCACAGTGAGGATGTCATCGCTCGCGCCGGAGGGCCAGCGCACTCTCAGCCGCGTCGCGATGCCGGTGCCGCCCATGCCGAAGATTTGATTCTGGCTGTGGGAAACACCGTAGCCTTCGCCGCCCCGGACCTCGCGGGTCTGGGTGCCCCAGGGGCCGTGCAACTCGATCCGGGCACCGATGGCGGCGGCATTGGAGGCCACGCCGCGCAGGCGGATCGAGAGAAAATTATTGCCATTGGATTGTGCCAGGAAGAGCTTGTCAGGACGGGCGGGCGCGGGAGTGTTATAAATGGAGGCATAACCTGCATGGATGTCCGTGAAGCCGTCCCGGTTCAGGTCGCCCACCGCGCATGATTCCATCACCGTGGACAGGAATGGATTGGCCAGCAGGCTGAAGGTGCTGTTGCGGTTGTTGATCCACAGTTGTTGTTGCTCGCCCGTGAGCAGCAGGTCCGTCCAGCCATCATTGTTGAAGTCCCGGAACACCGTCTGGATGACGCGCCAATTCACGGAATTCATCCCGGCGGCCGCGGTAATGTTGGTGAAGGTGCCGTTGCCGTTGTTCCTCATCATATAACTGATGGCGCCGTGGTTCCCCACATAACAATCCATGTCGCCGTCGTTGTCGACGTCCCCGAAATCGGAGGCCCACGACTGCTCCCCGAAAGCCAGTCCGGCAGCGGGAGCGACGTCCGTGAAGGTGCCGTTTCCATTGTTGCGGAACAGCTGATTGATCCGGCGCGGATCCGTCATGCTGGAGGCGCCGAGACGGCATTTGGAAAGGTAAAGGTCCACGTCCCCGTCGTTGTCATAATCCGTCCAGACGATCCCGTAATTCCCGGAGTTGTCGCTGGGCGAGAGCGTCCTGGCATCGATCAGTGAGGCATCCGCGACGAAGGTGCCATTGCCGGTATTGCGGAACTTGGCGCTTTCGCCGTCGTCATGGCAGGCGAAGACATCCAGCCAACCGTCGCGATTGATATCCACAAACGCGGTCGCCTGCGCGAAGATGGAGGGCGTGGTGAGATTTGTCAGGCTGTAGGCCGTTCCGTTGGAGTTGGCCCGGTAATATTTCATGCCGTCGTAGTAACCTCCCACCATGATATCGGGATAACCGTTATTGTCGGCGTCGCCCATGCACAACGCCCACTGATTCGCCCCGGCCGCGGTGCCCACGTCCTTGAAGGTGAAGGTGGCTCCGGCGGGTTTTTGATATTCGATGCGCACCTGCTTCGCGGCCAGGAGATGCACGATATCGTCCAGGCCATCACTGTTCATATCCGCCACGCCCATGGCCACGCCGCTGTAGGACGTGGGGGAGGAAAGCCGGGAAGTGCCGTCGAAAAAGGCGGTGGAGTTGGAAGTGGCCGGCGGCAGCACACTGATGGTCACCGTGGCTCCGGAGGATCCGCCGCGTCCATCCACGACGGTATAGCTGAAGGAAACCGTGCCGGTGAAGCCGTTAGCAGGAGTGAAGCGGTATTGATTGCCTGCCAGGGCGCTGACAAATCCCGAGGCCGGTGCCGTGAAGCTGGACGCCGTCAAGGCATCACCGTCGGGGTCGCTGTCATTCGCCAGAACGCTGAGGGTGACCGGCGTGTTCATCGGGGTGCCGGCCTCATCATTCACTGCCAGCGGGCTGCGATTGGCGGCGGGCGGCGGCTCAATGGCGAGACCGTTGATCCACGCGGTGAGGGTGCTCACGGCGAGGGTGTCCACGGTGTTCCTTCCGATAGGCGGCATCTGATGCAATCCGTTCACGCTGAGACGCTGGTGCATCACGCTGTTCAGCGTGCTCCGGGGGGCGATGATCCTGGCGTCCGGCAGGCCGAGGTCGTAGAGGACACTGCCGTTGATGATGTTCTGTTGGCTGAGGGGCGTGGCCAGGCGGGCATCGAATCCGGCGGAAAGGTTGGCGGGATTTCCCGGATAGTGGCAATGGGCGCAATTGGAATCCAGGTAGGATCTTACCCGGTGCTCAAGTGATTGGGACGTGTCCGTCAGAAAGGCGGATTTTGGATAGGTGGCAATAGCGGATTCCGTCAGGGCAGGGGAGAAAAGATTGAGGTGATTCAGGGTCCTGAGCTGGTTGTCCGATCGGCCCGTGCCAGGGTAGGTGAAGAGACCATTCAGCTGCTGGGTGCGCGCCCCGAGCACCCGGCCGGCACCGGCGTTGTGACAGGTGCGGCAGTCCGCCCGGCTGGGGAAAGTCCAAATCTGGCTGCGGGTCCCACCAGTCGATGTGATGATGGTCACGGGAGTGCTGTCCCCGTCCGGCAGAAGGTCCGCATCGCTGCCATCGGCGCGCCAACGATAGGTGATTCCGTAATAAACATCGTCCTCCCCGTGGACCAGAAACCGGGTTTCCATGCGCCGAACGATGGTTTGGTTGGAGTCGTTCACCGGCAGATCGAATTGTTTTACGAGCACCGCGCCCTTGGGGAACAACCAGGAACCGTTCACGGAAAAGGCGATCTGCTCGGCGGCGGTGTCGGCGGTGCCGTCATTGGGAATCGCCATCCATCGATTTTTGATCGCCCCATCCGTCCAGAGCGGGGCATTCACATTGAATGGGATCAGTCCGTTCCGTGGCGAAAGCGTAGTCAGACTCGTGAAAGCGCCGACCTGGGAAAGCAAAGCGGGCGGCTGGGCCGTGCCGGAGGAGCCGGGCGTAGTGGCCGGCAATTTGTTATCCAGAAATTTGCCAATCGGCTGCAAGGCGTCCAATCCGTAGGACTGAGCACGTGAATTTCCCATAAGGCCCATCCACAGTGCTGTGATAATAAGCAAATTACGGATTTGCCGAAGTTCAAATTCACGAATCATAAATGCGATAATCCCCATCATTGACTGAATATGATGTTATGTCAATATGGATCGTGTAGTAATTATATTTGGTTAAGAAATGGTTACTATTTCCAAGTGCCAACCACCGACCACTCCAGAGTCCGCTTTGTCCTTTCCCGACTGGCTTCCTTCCTGCTGCTCAGCACTTCAGGGCCGGCGCACCACCCGGAAATGGCGCGCGGTCGCGGGGGACGACGGGGCCTTGTAAATTGTTTCCGTCCGGGCAGCTTGCCCGAACTGGGTAAGATCCTCCCAGCCGGCAAGGGTTTCGGAAGTTTGCACCTTATAATATAGGCCGGGAGTGGATGGCCATTTCAATTCCCATTCGCCGGGAGCGGATTCGTGGAGCGCGACCGAAAATGTTTCGCTCAGAATGGAACCATCAAAATATTTGGCGGACTGGGTGAGGGCCGCCGTGGCGCATTTGGAACCCATCACCCGACCCGGGAGGTCGTCGCACGCGAAGTGGATCCCTCCGAAAATGCGGGATTGGCCGGCCTGGTCGGCGGCGTCGTAATACGTGGCCCATTGCAAGGTGACACTGCTTTGTGGTCCTGCCTCGAATTCCAAGCCGCCGGGCGCCACGGTGTGGGTGGCGAGGCCCCCGGGAAAAAATGGGGAACCTGTCCACTGGGCCAGCACCTCGGCGGCGGCGCGGCTGAATCCGCTATGGCCAGAAACGTAACCCGCGAAAGCGGGGGTGACAAATGTGGTTTTTTGATAGGGAACCCAGGCTTCCGGCAGGATCCAGCGGGCCCCGCTGAACGAGGTTTCCGGAGTGGCGGGAGCACCGGGCCATGCGAGAATGGCCACCTTGCCGACAAAACCGAACAAATCGGCGTGCCTCGCGCCGGGGGCGGAGGATTCGTCGGTGATCAGCTCGATCAATCCCGGGACCAGCGGCAGGCCCATGGGATCATAGGATGGCAAAAGCGGATCCGTGCATTGTCCCCGTTGACCCATATAACGGATAGCGCTGATGGGCCTGACAAAATCGTATTTGCGTTTGCAGCCCCACACGGAGACGGCGGCATTGTGGACGGCAGCATTCAGGGTGAAGTAAAGTTTGACGTCCCATTCCAGGGCATCAATCGCCGGGCCACTGCCTCCAGGACGGTATTCGGTCAGCGCATCGGTGACTTTGTTGGCGATGACATTCCAATGCCCGGGCGGTGTTTCGGACTTGGGTCCGTCCGCCCAGAATTCCGCCAGGACTCTTTGATAGTCCGCGCGCGGAACCACATTCGCCGGATAGGGCAGCCCGGTGACCGGGTTCACTGCATGACCGGCACCATCATTCTGACCGAGGGAATTGTTTCCAGTGGAGCCGGGGGAAAGATTCACGGTCGCGGGATCCGCGGGATCCATCCGCGAGCTGGCGCGGATCAGTTCCACGATGCATTCCTTGAAATAGGCACCGCCCGCGCCGCCCAGCTGGGGAGGCGCGCCGGGATCGAAACAGACATCGTCCGGGTGATCCCGGAAAAGCCCGAACGCCCGCACTCCGTTCCATTGCGAACCCACAAAACGTTGAACCGGAGAGGCCGGCAGTCCATTCTGGGTGGCGGCATTCTGGAACTGCAGCGGCTGCCAGCGATTGGGATCCACCATTTCCACGCCGGGCAGCCAGGCCTTCAGCGGGGTGTTGAGGGATTGATAGGTGGTGTCCAGATAGCTCGCGGGTTCGTCAGATCCGTCATCCAAGCTGAAAGAGAGCAGGTGGGCTGCGATGCGGTTCCCCAAAGCGGAGGGGGAGGGACCTACGGTGCCGGTGTTATTGATATCAAATCCCAGGGCCGCCATCCGCTGGTCCATGGAGGAGTATATATGCAGGACGTTCGCGGACTGCGCGAAGCGTGCCCTCAAAATCCGATAGGAAGCATAACTGATCGCCTCCCGCCGGGCGGCGGCGGGGTCGGAGGAGAAAGCTTTTTCGTGGTGGAGATACCCCGTGGCATTGGCATCATAAGCCGCCCAGGCGTCCCACATGGCCGTGGAGAGATGATGCAGATTCCGGGCATGAACCGGCGGATTTGGAAAATCCAGCCGGATGGCGGCGAGGATTTCCTCATCCCAATCCCTCGCAATACTGGCGGCCCCTGCGTGGATCGGATGGAACAATGCCCCTATAAATGATAGGGCGGCTAAGACACCCGGGCGGGGGAATTGGCGACCTAAACAGCGTTTTCCCGAAATAGACATGAACGAAAAGAGAATAGCGGTGAGGAAGGTGTGAATAAACCGGCGTGGCGGAGGTTGGGCGGGCTTTTGTAATTTCCATGATTCCGGGCCAAAATCAATGCTGATCGCGGTTATTGGTCGTTCATAACATCTGGTTCATCCCGCGGAAGCAGGGGTTTGGGCCGGGCTGGTTCCGGTTCAGCGCATTATGGGTGTATAAAAAACCCCCGGAAAATGCGGAAAAAGTAAACAACAGCATAAAATGCGCAGTGTTGAGCAAGCGATGCGAGGACAGGGGGCGGGAATGGATCGTGGTTCTGCCATTCCTATGAATACCAAACCATTGACCAGTCTCCTCCTCGCCACCACGCTCGTCGCCGCCCAGGCCGGAACCATTGCTTCCAAAGCTCCGGTTCCTCCCGCGGTGCCCACGGGTGACTGGCTGGCCGAGACGATCACTCCGGTCACCAACCCAGTCTTTTTTGAAGATCCCGTCATCCGCAGTGAAGTGCGCCCCATCTTCATGCATCACCGCATTGATGGTGGTTTCGCGACCGGCGCCGGCGATGTGAATCTTTATGCGCTGCAATTGCGTTATGCCCTGACCGACCGCTTGGCGATCATCGCGACCAAGGACGGATATATTGATATCAGTCTCGACAGCGGCGCGGAATACGGCGGTTGGGGCGATGTCGCCCTCGGCTTGAAATACGCCCTCGTGGACGACCGCGCGAATGAGTTCATCCTGACACCCGGCTTCACCTTCGAGATCCCCATGGGCAATCGCGAGGTCTTCCAGGGCAACGGCAGCGGCGAACTGAATCTGTTCGTCTCCGCGGCCAAGGGTTTTGGAAAACTCCATCTCACCGGCAACACCGGCGTGCGCGTGCCCTTCGACACCAGCGAGGAAAGCACCATTCTTCACTACAGCGCGATGCTGGACTATCGCATCTGTTCCTGGTTCCAACCATTTGTCAGTGTGACCGGCCTGACCGTTCTGGATGCGGGCAATGCGATGGGCCTGGACACGGAGGGATATGATCTCATCAACTTCGGCAGCTCCAATTCCAGCGGTGAAACGCAGGTGGTCATCGGCGGCGGTTTCCGCAGCCAGCTCACTTCATCGCTGAGCTTCGGCGTGGCTTATGAAAAAGCCGTCACCGAGCCCCAGGGCTTGTTTGACGACCGCATCACCGCCGACCTTTGCTGGAGATTCTAGCATCACTTTGAGGGAGAGGTCCCTTGGTTACAGCGTCCGTCGGCAGGCTTTGCTCTGCCGGCGGATTCTGGTTTTATGGGGATGGGTTTTGTTGACCGGTCCGCCAAAAAACAGGGAATGGGACCACCAAAACCGGCGGGCACAATGCGGTTATTTTGCAGGCTGGCGGTGTGGGCGGAGCCGGGTTATGAGTGCGGCTTATGAATGTGCTGATGGTGCAATGTGTTTTTCCTGTCGACTTTCCGCTGCATGCGCTGGCGGGGGAAATCGTGGAGCTGGGCCTTGCGGCTTGTTGTCAGGTGGGCGCGCCGATGACTTCGTTTTACCGATGGGAAGGGCGGACGGAGACTGCCGGGGAAGTGACGCTGACCTGCAAAACCACGGTCGCCTGTTGGCCCGGGTTACGCGATTTTCTACTAAAACGGCATTCCTATCAAGTGCCGGAAATCCTGGCGCTTCCCGTCCGGGCGGGGAATGCCGGTTATCTTGAATGGGTGGAGGCGGCTTGTTCCGCGGGTGCGCCCGAGGAGCCGGGAAAGCCACTAACCTGAAACGACTTCGCCCAGCTGGGAGGTTTTGCCGAGGACCAGATTTCCGGATTCGAGTTGTTCCTTCAGCAGGAGGAAATGCGGGGTCAGCCGATGGGCCTCCAAGGCTGCCGGATTGTCATAAAGTTCCGCCAGGGTGAAAACATTGGGGCGGTCGGTTAGGCGGGCGACTTCGAAGCGGCGGCATCCGGGTTCGAGGGAGCGCGCGGCTTCGGCGGCGACGGTGATGAGGGAGAGAAAAAGATCCGCTTTGTCGGCGGGGGTTTCGATGGTGACGATGAGGGAGGTCATTTTCAAGCAGGGAAAAGATACAGGTTGGAAAAGTGTCAGGGAATGGCGGCCCGCCAATCGGAAACGCAGGCAGGAAAGAAGTTATTTATAGTTAGAAAACCCCGGGCTGTCCTTCGTCAGGGGCACTGACGCGATCTGTCAGGGATCGGTCCGCCGCGTGTTGATGGAGGCGTTCCAAGGGCTCGTGCATGGGTTCGCCGCCCAGCGGGAAAGTGCCGTAATGCATGGGGATCATGTGCTTGGCCCCCATGTCCGTGAAGGCAGTCAGAGCTTCCTCCGGATTCATATGCACCTCCCGGCCGCTCATGGATTCGTAGGCGCCGATCGGCATCATGGCGAGATCGATGGATGAGGTTTCGCCGATGCGGGTGAAGCCGTCGAAGTAGGCGCTGTCGCCGCAATGGAAGACCGTCCGGCCTGCGGAATTCTTGATGAGGAATCCGCCGAAACTCCGGTGCGTGTCATGCACCATGCGGGCGCCCCAGTGTTTCGAGGGAGTGAAGGTGATGGTCAGCGGACCGCAGGCAACCTCTTCCCAATAAGCGAGTTCCACAATTTCGCCAAAGCCGCGGTTTTTCACCAGATCGCCCACGCCTTTCGGGGTGATGATGGGTTGGCCGCAGGCGACCTGCGTGAGACTGCCAAGGTGGAGGTGGTCGAAATGCGCGTGCGTGACGAGGACCAGATGGATGGGCGGGAGTTCCGTGATGCCGAGTCCGGGCATGCGCACCCGTTTCACGATGCCGAGCCATTTGGCCCAGACGGGATCGATGAGGATGTTGACGCCTTCCGTCTGGATCAGATAGGACGCGTGTCCTATCCAAGTGACGCGGAAGGTGTGGTCGTCCGGATTGGCCAGGTCCGGACGCAGGGTTTCGCCGCCGCGTTTGGAAAAGATCTGCGGCAGCAGAATGCGGCGTATGAAGTGATAGTTCCGCAGGAGCGATCCCTTGTTAGGGAGCAGGCCCACCTGCAAATCATTGTCGGCGGACTTGCCTCCGCGGCGGAGGGATTCGCCTTTGTTTTTAAGATGCGAGACGAGGTCGCGCATGGGTTGTTTCCGTGGCGTGGGGGGCATGGCGCGACGGAGTGTTATTTGGTGGCGGGAGCCGGGGCGGGAGTGGATTTTTCCACGGGAAGTCCCGCCTTCCGCCAGCCATTGAGTCCGCCATCGAGGTGCACGATGGATTTGAAACCCAGCTGGTTCAGAATGGATAGGCTCCGCGTGCTCCGGCCGCCGGCGGCGCAGTGGACGAGGTAGGTTTTGCTGCGGTCCAGTTTTGCGAGGTCCGCTTTGAACGTGGCGGAGGCGATATCGATATTTTGGGCTCCCTTGATGTGGCCTTCCGAAAACTCCTCGGGGGTGCGGACGTCGATGACGCTGACCGTTTTCGCGGGGACTTTGTCATCGTGCGCGGCCAGCAATTTCGAGGCTTCCGTGGCATCGACGTGTTTGACGGCCCCGGCTTCCGCAGCGGCAGGAGCGGCGGGGGCAGCCGGTGACTGGGCCTGGAGAGACAGAGGGGCGGCGGCGAGCAGCAGCAGGCCGCAGGCTTGGAGGAGAAGGGTGGGTTTGGCGGAGTTCATGGGCTTATCAAACTCTCAATCAGGCTCCGAGTCGAGCCTGGATTTGGTTTATCGGGGCAGGGCATTTTCCAATAGATTCAGGCCGCCGCGCACGCTGTCCTGAATCAGGCCGGGGGCTTTTTCCAGGATGGGAGGCGCGGCGTCCAGTAAGGACTGGGCGGCGCCGGTGGCTGATTCCGCCGCTCCTGCCGCAGTGCGCGCGGCGGTGGAGGCGGCTTCCATGGAGAGCGCCGTGACCTCGTCGACGGTCGCATTGAACCATGCCTGGGCGAGCCGGTCTGACAGGTTTTCGCGGGGCGAATCCAAGGTGCCTTCGAGGCTGAACCGGGTCCAGAGCAGGCCGGCATCGTCCGGGGAGAGCGCGCCGGCATTTCCGGAAATCCCCTCGAATTTGACCGCCGGAAGGAAAACGGATTGTTCCGCGCCGGCGAGGTAGCGGAGGGTTCCCGGGACGATGCCCAGGAGCAGCGAGCCACGAAGTTGATCGCCGTTTTCCAAGGTGACCGCGCCCTTCAGTCTTAGCAATCCGGGGGCGTCCGCGCGGATGCGGCGCAGGTCCCAGCCGGCGGTGCCGCGGCGCTCGAAGTCGCCCGTGGCGGACTTGATGAGCATGCGGAGGAAGGTGGCGTTCTGGGTTTTTTTGGCGATGATATTCAGCAGCGGCAACGCCTGAAGCGTGGCGTCCTTCACGGAAAATCCGCCTTCCGCGCGCAGCTCCGGCAAATCCGACCACGATCCCCGGAGCGTCGTTTTGACGGAGGCCATGCCGGTGCAGCGGCGCAGCCAATCCTCGGGAAGCCAATGCGCCAAATCCGCGTCGGTGATGGAAAGTGTCAGCCGGATGCCGTCCCCGGCGGCGGGGTCGAGGGTGCCGTTGGCCGTGACCTGGGCGCCTTGCACGGTGCCTTCGAGGTTTTCCAGTTCGGATCCGCCTGTCCTCAGATTGGCGCGGGCGCGGGCTATTTTCAAAGTGCGGGTTTCATTCCCCATCCGGATTTCGCCGCCGCGGGCCTCGACCTCCAGGACGGCGGGCTGCAATTTTGGTTTGAGGGTGAGCGCGAAGCCACTGCCGGAAAGCGCGGGCGATTCCCCGGCGGCGGATTTGGTGAAATCGAAATGATCCACCTGCACAGGCCCGATCTCCGTTTTGTCAGGCAGCCAGGATTGCAGCCAGCCCGGGGCAGGCGGTGGGTCGTCGCCCTCGGCCGGGGATGCGGCGGCGGATGGAAGCCTCCCGTTTTTTGAAAAATCCATGGACATGGACGCGACCCGGATGGTGCGGATTTTCCAAGTCCGGTCCCACAGCGCCTGACTGTCGAGATCCGCGCGGACATCCGATAGGGCGAGCCGACGGAACGCGCTGTCCTCGGAACCATCGGCGGAAAAGGTCCCGGCGTAGGCCACGGAGTCCTGCCATTTCATGCCGTCGATCCGGCAGGCGGCATTCAAGGCGCGGCCGGCGGCGGCATTGACCTGGCCGGTGAAGGCGGCGCTTTTCAGATAGTGATCGATGCCGGCCTTCACGGCTATCACCCCGCCCAGCGCCAGTCCGGCCAGCCCGCCGATGCCCCAGGCCAGACGGCGCGGCCACGGGGAGCCGGCGCGATTCCGCCGATTCCGCCGACCGGTGGGGGAAGTCGGTTCCGCGGGCGGAGGCTCTGGAAGGTCATTCATGGCCGCCACCCTGACCGAACCGCCGGCATATTGCAAGGTCGTGACGGACGATGCGCGGACGATGCGGCGGACGATGCGGCGGACGATCCAGCGGACGATCCAGCGGACGGTCGAACTGCCGCGGATTTGAGGCCAGGGCGAGGAGTGGCGGCCATTCGCAACTGGCACTGGATTTTTGCATCGAAATATGATGTGCTGGCGCTCACCCCCACATCCCCCATGAAAATCCCCCGCCTTGTTTTATTGTTTTGCCTTGCTCTCTGCACCTTCGCCTCGCCGGGACGACTGCGCGCGGAGGAGGATTGGCAGGAAGCCGGACGCACGCTTTTCGATATTTATGCGGATGCCATGCAGGGCAAAAATTACTCCAGCTTCATCAATAGCTGCGAAAGCAAATCGCGCAGTCTGTTCCGCGAATTCACCCTCTGGCAGATGGACCTCATGACCGAGGACGACCTCATGGGCGTGCTCCCCCATGACGAAAACAACCGTCCCATCTCCCTCAAGCAACTGATCGAGTTGGACGACAAACAATTCTGGGTCCTCTACACCGACTGGATGAAGAAGCGCGAACTGGCGATGGCGGACAAACTGCGTGAAAAGCAAGGCCTGTCCGGACTGCCTGTCTATTCCCTCAAAGTCCTCACAAAATACGGTGATACCTTATATATGGTCGCCGAGCGCACCTATGCCAAGCCTTCGCCCGTGCC
>JAQGPD010000187.1 GCA_028293305.1 Verrucomicrobiales bacterium
GACTCCGGAACCCGCTCGCCAGCGCCACCTCCCCCACCGGCAGCGCCGTTTGCTCCAACAAACTCTTCGCCAACAACAACCGCCGCGTCTGCGCCAACTCCACCGGACTCACCCCCAAATGCGCCAGAGTCACCCGCCGCAAATGCCGCGACGTGATCCCCAACCGCTCCGCCAGCCGCTCAATCCCCTGCCCGTCCCCCAAAACCCCGGCCTCGATTTCCCGCACCGCCGCCACCGCCAGCGCGGCCCCCGCATCCACCGGAGCAAACCCCGGCGCTCCCTCCGGCCCGCACAGGCGGCAAGGCCGGAACCCCGCCCGCTCCGCCGCCGCCGCATTGGAAAAAAACCGGCAATTCCCCGGCTTCGGCCGCCGCGCCCGGCACACCGTCCGGCAATAAATCCCCGTGCTCGTCACCCCCAGAAAAAACACCCCGTCAAAGCGCGCATCACGCACCGCCACCGCCCGCAGACAAGTCTCCAAATCCAACTCTTTCATCCCCCACCCATACCACATCCCCACCATCCCGCTGGCCATTTCCGGACATGCCATTCCCCCCGGCAATCCGCACAGGATCCCTCACAAGTGGTCCGCACAGTCCTCTGCGCGGCTGCGGCTGCCCGTCCAGCTCCCGTTGCAATTCTCCTGCGACCACCCGTCAATCCGGCCAGTGACCGCGTTGGAGCAGCTTGAAGAATAACGTAGCCGAAATGGTCCAGGCTCTCCTGGCCCGGAGACCCGGGATCTTTATAGTCACCCAAACACAAAAAATGTTAAAGCTCCGGAGGAGCGGCCTCTCTTCATACGGTTGAAGCCCATGCCGCTCCTCCGGAGCTTAAACTTAACAGCTCAATATAGCCATAAAAATTGAACCCCTCCGGGGTCGGACGCTGGCCATGATAAAATTAAAATGTCCCCTGCCTCAATGCCAATAACCCTGGCGGAAAGTTGCTATTCAAAATACTCTACTCCGTGCCCTCCAAGGCGTGGACTGGAGGAAGTTCCAGGACAATCCTGAAGCCAAGGTTTTCCAGCGGATGGTCGTCCTCGGCGGAAACTGTGTCTGAACCGGTGATGGAGCGCAAACCGGAGTCGGCCCGCCACGTCCAGGCGGGGAATGTGGCATCAATGACAGAATGCTGGCCGAGTTTTCCAGCCGCCAGGCCATCTGTGCCACCTGCGCCACCTGTCCCTGATATGCCTCCATTCACAGCCACTCCGGGGGAATAGGTGGAGACAGCGCTGGCAGCGGTTGAGATGATAGGCCAAGTCTCCTCACTCCACTCCGGGCAATCATTCGCCACACCGCCAATACCGGTTAGTTGACGGAGTTTCGTATTGACTCCATAGGCCGGCCTAACGGTCGGACCGGGAGGAAGACCGGCGGTTTCATAGTCCCACGCTGGCGGGCGGTTGCCGGCGAGATGCCAGACCGGACCGAGACCGGCGAGTGGGGAATGGCGGGATTCATTTTCGCTATATCGCCCGGCGGCCTGGTTCCATTCCCATGGCGTTAGGAGCCGGTAGCGGGCGCGCACGGAAATCTGCCCGGCGGCTCGCTCTTTATCAGTCAGCCACGCACAAAAGTTTTGAGCATCGGCCCAGCGGATCCCGGTGGCCGGGGCATCCAGGGATTGCCGCCAGGTTGCCAATCGGCTTCGGGCGCGGTTCCGGAGGCGCTGGGCGGCATCCACTCCGGCGGTGTCACCCCGATTCATGAAAATCCGATAGTCCCGTTCCGATATCTCTATCGTTGCCGTGAGGAGGCGGCTTCGCGAGGCGATCGGTTGCAGGGATTGGCCCAGGGAATTCACCCAGGGACGACCCCAATGGGCCTCACTCACTTTAGTCAGGACCGTGCCGCTGCGGAGGCTGATGCGATAGTCCTGCAGAACGAGGCATTGCTCCAGGCTGCCAGGATCGGTGATAGCGCAGCCTTCAGCCGTGAGAAGACGTATGGAACCGGTGGCCACAGGGGTCAAATCGCGCACCCGGGTGCGGTCCAGGCGCAAGGCCCGCAGGGGAAGCCGCGCCAGCGGCGCGAGGTCCGACACGGCGGTGCCGCCGAGATCCAAGTGAGTGATAGGGAAAGCGGCCAGGGGCGATACATTGACAAGCCGGGGATTCCCTGACAAATCCACATGCAGTTCCAGTCCCCGGCTGCGGATGCTGTATTGCACGGGACCGCCGGTGCGGCTTCCGCGCATGCGGCTCAGGGTGGCCTGCAGCGCCGGGACCGGATTGTATAGATTATTGCGGCCCTTGGCGGCCAACTCCATGGATCCTGGCAGGAATCCGGCCGCGCGGGCCAGTTCGTTGCGCTCGCCTTTCAAATCACCGGCTCGGCGGGCGCGTTCAGCGGCAGCCCCGGCCGCCTGCATGCCGGCGCGACTGCCACGCATGAGTTGGGTGAGGGCCTCGATGCGGCGCCAATCCACGGAATCGGGCGGGGATTCCGCATGGAGCTTGAGAAGCGTCTCCAAGGAGAGATCCTCCTCACCGGACTGCATGAGCAATTCCGCGGCGACCATCCCGCTTTCAGCCTTCCGACTGCCCGGGGCCGCATCCATCACATTGCGCAGGAGCGCGGCCGCCGCCGCCATCAGGTTTTCCTTCTGACCCTTCGTCATGAAAACCGATTTTTTTGAGAGGGTGCCCGCGAGGTTACGGAGGTTTCGGTCGGCGAGGGCATCCGCGGCGCCGTGATCCGAACCCGAGGCGGAGGTGGAAGGCGGTTGTGGCCTCATAAAATACCACGCGCCGGTCACCACCCCCGTCAACACCAGCAAACCGCCCGCCACCACTCCGATCCAACCCCGCCTGGTGAGGCGTCGCGCTTTGCTGGCACTCCCCTCCTCCTTGGCACCGCGTTTCAGCAGATGTTGGTTATTGTGGCCCGCATATATGGATTGGATATCCGAAGCAAACTCCGCGGCCGAAGCATAGCGCAAGGTCCGGTTGGAGTGCAGCGCGCGGAAAATTACCTGATCCACAAAGGTGCCGACGCGGGCGCGGCTGGACGGCGCCATGGCAAAACCGGAGGGCGGATTCCCCACCAGCATTTCATAAGCGATGGCTCCCAGTGCAAAAATATCCGTGAGGGGATCCGAGGAACTGCCATCCGGGCTAACTTGTTCCGGCGCAAGATAGGCCCGGCTGTATTCCGGCCGGCGCATCATAGCCATATTGTGATCACGATCCGTTGTCACCAATCCCAGGGAAACCCCGGTTCCAGCAATTTTGGGCATGCCCGAGCGATTCAGCAAAATCCAGCCAGGATTCAGATCGCGGTGCCAAACTCCCTGCACATGAATAGCTTCCAGCGCTTGTCCCAAGGCACCCGTGATATTCGCTATCACGGGTGGCTCCAAAAGGAAATGGTCGATCACATTATAAAGCGACTCGCCGGAAAATGCCTCGTAGCCCAGGCAGACATGGCCCTCCCGCTCCCCGATCCATAGCAGGCTAAGCAGATTCGGGTGTGCGATCCGCTGAACGACCGCCATTCCGGCGAGGAACCAATTCCGATGCTCTGGACTGGAAAAAGCCTCCGGACCTATCAATAACAACAGGCACGGCGCCAGGCCGGCTTTGATCTGGGCCTGGTAGAGAATCTGATCGCCCCCCTGGGTGACCGGAGGGCCAATTTCGAATTCCTGGAACAGCGCCGCCCACCGCGCGGGGCGGGCGGCAAGGCATGCTGACGAGGAAAGCCCCCTTTCCTGACAGGCCAGGGAACAGCTCCCGGCGGAAGGTTAGTAGCGGGCATGGCGTATTGCTACTCAATTATTAAATTTTTGCAAACGCCAGATATTCAACCATTAGGGCTTACCTAGTTCCAAACGCGGATTTTCGATTGGGGATAGGGTATTACGAAGGAAATAGGGTGAAAAAAATACCACGCTACACATCCCCCGCCCGGTATATTCCACTTGTCATTTCCTTCACAGGCCATGCTGCATGGCATACATAAAGTCGCTCAATACCGCCTGGCATGGTGATCGACGCAGTCCTCGGTCCCACGGCAGCCACCGGACCCAAGCCAAGGGCAGACAAGCCAACCCTAACTCCAACCTCCAACGAACTCCTCATCCCCCAAATCGCGCCCTACCGCTCAGTCCAACCTCACCGCACATCCCGCAGCGCATACAGACCCCGCAGCGCCGGCCTTCCCATACTCCGGGACCCCCGCTGCCGCTCCTCCCGGCTTTTGCCCGAGGAAACCACTTCACGGTTCCGCTCAAACCAACCATCCACAAACCCACGGCTTCCGATCACCATGCCTTTGGTAAAATGCCGAACCCGCCTCACCAGCACCTCTGCCGCCAACAACCGCTCATCCGGCGTCGTCAGCCGCTCCCTCACCCTCTCTGAAACTCCCCGCCTCACCACCGTTCCATCCTCACGCCTCCGCGCCGCCCCCTGCCCTCCCAAAAGCCCCCGGTAAATCACCAACGC
>JAQGPD010000225.1 GCA_028293305.1 Verrucomicrobiales bacterium
GCGTTGGCGTTGTTCGGCACGTTGTTGCCGAGCTGGCGCGCCGTGGTGTCGGGATCGCGGGTGCCGAGGGTGCTGGCGGCGCCGTTCACGTTGTTGGTGCCGCCCCAGACGCTGTTGATGGTGGCGAGGGTGGCGACGTAGCCGTTCCGGTAACCGACGGCGGCATTGTCCACGGTTTCGCCCGTGTCCCGGTAGTCGAAGGTGCCGATGCTGTCGATCACGTCCGCGTCAGCCCAGAGCGGGGTGGTGACGGCTCCGGCGGGGGGCGGGACTTGTTTCCAGTCGATCACGCCGTTGCCGGTGGTGACCGCGTTGGCGCCGGAGATGACGTCCTTGTCGATGTCCGTGCCCTTCGGGCCGTTGGCGTGGTTGTAGTTGCGGATCAACAGGACACTGAGGCCGTTGTTGGATTTGATGTCGGAATTTCCAAGGCCGGCGGGGTCCGCCATGGCCGTGGCCGGGTCCACCGCGCCCGACCAGGGACCGCCGGGGGGGCTGTCCGCGTAGCCGTTGCCCAGGAGGAGGAGGCCGTTGGTGCCGGTGGAATAGTCGCTCAGATCCAGGACTTCGATAATTTCGCCCGGATTTTGATATTGGGGATCCGCCACCGTTTTGCCTTCGCTGATGGCCGCGTTGATGATCACCAGGGATAATCCGGCGAGCGATTCCACCCCGTTGGTGGTGCTTTTGAGTTCGATAAACTCATAATTGTCATCCGGTCCCTCCACATTGAAGTGGACTTCGTTCAGCAGAATATTGGCCCGCGCGGCCATGGGGGCCAGGCACAGGGCGAGCAGGGGGACGATCAACTTTTTCATAACAGGAGGGGTGGAGGCGGAAAGGGGCGGGTTTGGTATCGCGGAATCAACCCCGGCGGAGGACGCCGCGGGATTGTAGGCACAATGTAAGTGCCTTATCAGAGTGTGGGTGAGCGGAACATTAAAATCACTTCGGAGTGTGATTTTGATTGTAATGTTCCTTCAGGATGTCGGCGCCGAAGTCGCCGTTAAAGTCACGCCAGACAGCGTGCGGATGGCGCGCATTGTTCTGAGTATTATCGTATTCGAATAAAAATTGCGGGGACTGGATCCGGTAGTAATGCCCCTCGCCGGTGACGGTGCTGCCCATCCAGGCGAAGGTGATATTTCCGCCATCTTTTTCCAGGGAAGCCTTCGCGGCGGTGGTCAGGTCCGGGCGGAAGCGGTCCACGTATTCCGCGATGACCTTCCACAGCTGGGCGCGCTGGGCGTCATTCAAGGCGCTGGCGGCGAGGCCGACGGGTTGGAAAGGTTTGACGCTGCGTTCCTGATTGCTAAGGAGTTCCGCCGGGGCATCGCCAGGGACGATGGCGGTTTTCGCCTGGTCGGGCGTTAGGCTGCGGGCCAGTTCCAGCGCGATGTCCTCCTCCGCCGCGAGCGCACGCAGACCGGCGCGGGGGCCGTCCTTGAACTCGCCGGGATTCGCCCCCATGAAGCTGGGCGTCAGGGAAACCACCGCATCCGCCGTGATGGAGAAATTCAGCGAAAGGTGATGACCCTCAAAGCGCCAGCCCCAGGCCTGGCCGGCTTTGGGTTCGCCGAAAATGGCGAGGTAATAATTTTCCGTATTCCGTTTGGGCGCGCTGTTCTCCAGTTCGAAGAGCACCTTCTCCAGGCTCATGATCGTCGTCGCCTTGCGCCAGCCGTCCGCGCTCAAAGCCGAGCCCAGCAACCCGTAGACGAGATGGTCCTGATCCGGGCGCAAGTCCGCCAGGGTGATGCCTTTGCGTTCCAGCGGGACAAAGTGCCAATTTTGGCGCTCGTCGTCCGTGAGCGTGAAAACCGCCTTGGCGCGCTGGGCGGCATCCAGGGTGGCTAACAGGTTTTGGGCGGCGGCGGCCATTTGGGCCACGGCGGCCGCGGGAGCCTTGGCCGACATCGCCGGAGGCGGAGTGGTTTCCGCGAAACCGAGGGTGGGACTCAGGGCGAGAAGCACCGCAGTCGTGCGGGGCAGGGAGAAAAAGGAACTGGGCATCTGGGCGGGGAATCTGGACGCCGGAGGCCTCCTATGGCAAGGAAATTCCGCTCCGCGCCCCCGGTATTTCCCCGCAAATCCTCCGCTGTGCCCTGCTTTGATCCATGGGGGCGGATTTCACCCCTCCCTTCGGCCCCGGAAAGAGTTTTCCAAGGCAATCCGGATCGCCGGACCGGACACTCCCGCCTCCGGCAGCCCGCCGGAATGCCATCACTAGCCATACGCGGTCTCCTCCGCATGCCGTCCACGTCGCCAGCCCGCAGGCTGGCGCCAGGCCCGGGCCGGGCCGGAAGGTTGTTTGATAGAACTGCTTGAATGTCAGGACTTCGGATTTCCCGGTCATTTATTCGAACACCTGTTCGGAATTACATTAATTATAGGAAATATGTTGCCAAACCCCACGACCCATTATTTGTTTAGGAAACAAACCATATTACACCGTTAGCTGAAGACCTGGTTAAAGAGATAGTCAAAGGTCAGGCCCCTCCGCAAAAATAACCTAACTTTAATACTTCCTGCCGCCCGGCGACGCCGTCTCATTCCCGCCGCATCTGATTTTCCTATTTTGCCCCATCTATCCCCCATCAATTCCGGCCTTCCCACCCCCATGGGCGGTGCCGACATCCCCCTGCCTCCGGCCCAACCCGCCCGGGAGGAGCCGCAGGGGGAAAATCTCTGGGCTGTGCCCATGGAAAATCAGCGGCAAAAACCGCCCGGCCTCTTTTCCATCAACAGGTTGCAAGGCTTCGCCGCACGCTGCTTCCCCCACGCGGGGCCCTCCCTCATCTGCCCGCCGGGTCCCATTCCCACCGGCCCGCTGCCGCCGATTGTGGTATCCTCCCTGATGCGCAGCGGCACGCATCTTGTTATTGACTTGCTGCTCAACAACATACCGGAATATCGACAGGAGCCGCTCTACATTGATTTTGATAGCTACATCTATGAAGGGTATTCGCCCCAGGCGCTGCTCACCGCGGGCAGCACCCTGGTTAAAACGCACGTCGCCCAACGACCGTTCAGCCGTGCCTATACGGATGTCCTCCGCCGCCTCGGCTCCAAGGGCTTGGTGATCATCCCCATCCGCGACCTGTCCAAGATCCGGAAGTCCATGAACAAATGGGGCTATAATGTATGCGAGGCCAGCCTGGAGGAACAATACCGCTCCCAGATGACTTTTTGGAATGACAACCAGCCACTCCTGGTCCCTTTCGCGCACCTCCTCGACCCCGCGAAAGCCCGGGAATTCCTGAACGCCGTCACGCAAAGACTCTCGCTCCCGCCCCTTCCGGAGGATAAACCGATCGTGGTCGCCGGAAAATCCCGACCCAGAAATCTGTGGCGGAAACTCCGCACGCGGCTGCAAGCCTCCAAAGCACCTATCCTCAACACCACCGTCGGATTCCGATTGTGAACAGCGCGCATTTTTTCTTGTCAGTCCGCCGCTTGCTGTTCATGGTCGCAGTCCCGCCCCATGCCGCACGCCTCTTTCCGAACTGGTGATTTCCGGTCGCTCCGCCCCCGACAAGGCGGAGCGCGGGTCGGTTGCCTGGCGATCGCACTGGGCCTTGGCGTGCGAATCGGCATCGCCGCCCCGGCCACTTCAGCGCAGCAAGGCGGGACTTCAAATCCGGACCTCAATCCGCGCCAGCCCCCGCACCTGGCCGCGCCGACCCCGGCTCCGGCTCCGACCCCGGCTCCGGCTCCCGCCCCTGCCTCCGAGGCCGCCGCGGACGATCTCACCGCCTCCGCCTTGCTCGCGCAGGGACGCGCCGCCTTTGACGCTCAGGACTTTGCCAAAACTGAAAAATTGCTCGGCCAACTCGTCGACGACTACGGGGAAAACCCCCAGGTCGCCGCCGCAGTGGACGAAATCCGCCCCCTGCTCGCCATGTGCAAAGTAAAGCGCGGCGACTTCCCCGCCGCGTTGGAACTCATTGATCTGTCGCTGAAAAACCCGAAACTCCCGCCGCCCGCCCGCGAGGAATTGGCCTTCTGGCGCGGCATTTGTCTTCTCCGCACCGACGAAATTCCCGCCGCCCAGGAGCAATTCGGCGCCTACTATGCGGACCCCGCCCACGACCGCACCCGCCGCTTCGAGTCCTTCCTGCTCTTCGGCACCGGTTATATCCAACTGAACGACCACACCGCCGCCGCCGATTTCTTCGCCGACCAAATCCCCAAACTTCCCCCCGACCAAAAAGAAGTCGCCGGCCGCGCCCGCGTTCTCCTGCTCCACAGCCTGACAGAATCCGACCGCTCCGGCGAAGCCCTCGAACTCATCCGCACCACCTTCCCGGAGCTTCAGGAAATGACCCAAGTCGTTTCCTTTCAACTGCTTACCCTCCAGCTCGGCGCCCAATTTCTGGAAGAGGGAAAATTTTACCAGGCCATCACCTGCCTGAACCGGCTCTGGCCCCGGCAACGTCTCATCGACCACCAGCACGCCCGCCAGGCCGAATGGGAAGCCCGCCGCGCCCTGCTCAAAAAAGAAGGCGCCAAACGCGAAGCCCTCATTTTTCAAATCGACGGCGTCCTCGCCCGCATCACCCGTGAGCTGGCGCAATTTGAAAAAATCGAAAGCTACGACGCCGCGCGCCAGCTCCGGCTCGCCCAGGCTTTCATGGGACTCGGCCGCTGGCAGGAGGCCGGCGCCCTGCTGGAAGCCTCCGTCACCAGCCTCCCGCCGGATCAACTCCTCCAAAACGCCGCCTCCACGGAACTGGAATCCTGGCAACAAATCCCGCGCTGGGACAAGGTCCTGGCCGCCACCGCGCGTTATCCCACGCTTTTTCAAATCGGTTCCGAGGAGCCGGAAATGCCCGCCTTCCGTCTCGCCCGTGCCGAAGCCTGCCACGGCCTGAACCGCACAGAGGAGGCGGAACGGGAATTTGGAAATCTCGCCCTGGCCTATCCCAAACACAAACTCGCCCCCCGCGCCTACTTCATGGGCGGCATCTGCCAGCTGGAACTCGACCGCCCGGAAGCGGCCGTCACCACCTTCCAGGAATTC
>JAQGPD010000229.1 GCA_028293305.1 Verrucomicrobiales bacterium
AGGGCAGGGGCTCTGAAAACAAGGCCGGGACGGGCCTTGTTACTGGTGCTGGGATGGCGGCGGTGCAGTGGGTGCGGAACGGAGGGGTGCCGGAGGTGACGCGGCGGATGGCGGGAGCGCTGACGGGAGGGAGGCTTTTGGTGAATCTTCGGGCGGAGGGGGATCCGGATGTGCTGGCGGCGGAAACGTTCGCGGTGCTGGCGGATCAGTTGGAACGGATGCCACGGCTGGTGCTGACTTCCTTGGGATCGCAGCACTTCCGTCCGGGGAAACCGGTGCCGGTGCATCGGGTGGAGGCGGTTTAAAATTGGGACGGTGGGAACATAGCTCAGGAAGCCAGCGCCCCGTTCGGTCGGAATGCTGGAATGCCTTTGCCGACCTGCCGCCGACGCTGCCGCCGCCGCCCGGTGCGGTCCGCTGCGGCGGGGATTATCCGTGATTCCCATGCCCCCCTGGGCGGGATATCTGCTTCACGCGTTTTAGAGCTTTCCGCTTTGCGGTTTCGCTGTTTATTTTTCCTGATTCTGATACCCCCATAGCCATGCCCCTGATCACTCCCTCCCAAGCCAAAGCGGAATATGATGTTGCCATTGTCGGTTCCGGAGCGGGGGGCGGGCAGATGGCCTACACCCTGACGCTGGCCGGCTTGAAATGTGTGATGCTGGAGGCCGGCCGCGATTACAGCCCGGCGGCGGAGACTCCCATGTTCATGCGGGCGGACAATGCCCCATTGCGCGGCGCGACCACGCCTGACAAAAACTTCGGTTATTACGACGCCACGGTGGACGGCGGCTGGCAGGTGCCGGGCGAGCCTTACACGCAGGCTTCCGACAAGGCGGAGGAGCAGTTCTGGTGGTGGCGCACCCGCATGACGGGCGGACGCACGAACCACTGGGGCCGCATCTCGCTGCGGAACGGACCCTATGACTTCAAGCCCCGCTCACGCGACGGCCTGGGTTTTGACTGGCCGGTTTCCTATGCGGATATCGATCCCTATTATACGAAAGTGGAAATGCTCATCGGTGTTTTCGGCACGAATCCCGGCATGGAGAATACGCCGGATTCGCCCGCGGGAGTGCTCCTGCCCGCTCCGAAGGCGCGGCTGGCTGAATTGGTTGCGCAGAAGTTCGGGAAGAAAATCGGCGTGCCGTTTATTCCCATCCACCGCGCCGTGCTAACGAAAGCCCTGGACGCGGATAACATTCCACAGAAGCTGCATCCCGGAAATGCCTGGGCGCAGAAAATCGTGGCCGATGCCATGAAGGGCCGCTCGCCCTGCTTCTGGGCCACCAGCTGCGGCCGGGGTTGCTCCATCAGCGCGAACTATCAATCCACCACCGTGCACCTGCCGCCCGCCATGGCCACGGGGAACCTGGATTTGCTATCCAATGCCCACGTCAGGGAAGTCGAAGTGAACAAAGAGGGCAAAGCCACGGGTGTGCTTTATATTGATAGAACCACCGGCAAGGAGGAGCGCGTGAAAGCCAAAGCCGTGGTGCTGGCGGCCAGCAGCGGCGACACCGTGCGCATTCTGCTCAACTCCAACGCGGGCAAAAACATCGCCAACAGCAGCGGTCTGGTGGGCCGTTATATCATGGATACCGTGGGCACTTCCGTCGAGGGTCAGGTGCCGGCTTTGGAGAACGTGCCGCCCCACAACGAGGAGGGCGCGGGCGGCGCCCACACCTATGCGCCCTGGTGGGGCTACAAGGATCAGGCGGCCGGCAAGCTGGATTTCCCGCGCGGCTATCACATCGAGCTGGGCGGCACCCGCCACATGCCCTCCGGATACAATCCCGTGGCGGACAGCTTCCTGGAAGGCAGTTATGGCAGCAGACTCAAGAAGGACATGCGCCGCTACTACGGGTCCTTTGTGGAATACGACTGCCGCGGCGAGATGATTCCCAACGAGAAAAGCTATTGTGAGATCGACCCCGCCGTGAAGGACAAGTGGGGTATCCCGGTGCTGAAATGGCACTGGAAGTGGAGCGAGCACGAGCTGAAGCAGGCCGCCCATGCGCGGAAAACATTCACCAGCCTGATCGAAACCATGGGGGGCAAAGTCTTTCCTGACGGACTCACGAAACCGGAGCAATACATCGAGCCCGGCGGCAAAATCATCCATGAAGTCGGCGGTGCCATCATGGGCGCGGACGCGAAAACCTCCGTCACCAATGCTTATAACCAGACGTGGGATATCAAAAACCTGTTCCTCTGCGACGGCTCCCCGTTTGCCTCCAACGCGGACAAAAACCCCACCCTCACCATCATGGCCCTGGCCTGGCGCGCGGCGGATTATTTGATCGAACAGTCCCGCAAAGGAAATCTCTAACTTACCCCATAACATGACTTTCGATTCCGATTCCGCTTTCGATACCCTGGCCGATTCCGCCTCCGCTTCAGGCCTGCCCTCTGGTTTGAGCATGCCCCCCGCCCATGGCCAGCACTCCGGTTCCGCCACCGGCTCCCATCCCGGCCCGGACGCCGGCCCGGTCAACCACGCCCTCCCGCGCTTGTCCCGCCGGGACGTGCTCCGCATGCTTGCCGCCGCCGGTGCCTTTGCCGGCCACGGCGGATCCATCCCCGATTCCCGCGCAGCGGCCCCCGCCAATGGCGTGATCGTCCCCGGCGTTTCCGTCCCCTACGCCACTGGCTACGGCACCGACCCCAACCTCGTCAAGCTCCACGAAATCGGCGACCTGTGGCCGCTCATCATGAGCAAGCCGCAACGCCGCGCCGCCGATGCCTTGTGCGATGTCCTGCTGCCCGCCGATGATCTGGGACCCTCCGCCACCAGCCTGAATGTCCCCGCTTTCATCGACGAATGGGTCAGCGCGCCCTATCCAAAACAAATGGAGGACCGTCCGCTCATCCTGGAGGGACTCGACTGGCTGGACTCGGAATCCACCAAGCGATTCAACAAACCCTTCGCCGACCTCGACGCCGCCTCCCGCGAGACCCTCTGCAACCTCATCTGCGACACCCGCAAAGCCCCGGCCAGCCTCGAAAAAGCCGCCGCCTTCTTCTCCCGTTTCCGCAGCCTCTCCTGCGTCGGTTATTACAGCACCCAGGAAGGCTGGAAAGCCATCGGCTTCGTCGGCAACGTCTTCACCCCCACCTTCGACGGCCCCCCGCCCGAGGTGCTGAAGCAGCTGGATGTGGAACAGACGGTGGCGTGAAACTTCACAATATCGCGGCCGCCCTTCAATGGGTGGAAAGAAAGTTAGGATTACTGCATCGACCAAGCTGTTTAAATAAATTCATTTATCATAACCCACTTTTCGCCGTGAAAGCCTGTCGGTGGCGGTTTATATGGTTACCGGTGGCCTGAAGGGCCTAGCCATGACAGCCTGGGGCCAAAGCCCCAAGACCGGATCCAAAATGAAAATGGGCGGGGCTGAAGGCCCGTTCCATGGCTTCACGGAGCGGTGTTGGAGCGGGCCAACAGCCCTTCACCTGTAAGGTAACGCGGCCACCCTTAGCTGGCGTTGAAAGGCTGCGAGCTATTGGGCACACCGTGCATTCTGAAGGATTTGGAAGACGCACCATTTCCCTCACCCCCTCGTGACTTTGGTTACGCGTAATTCTCAATCCCTGTAAACGGCTTCCCGGCCGAGGGTCTGGGTGGCGCGCAGGCAGTATTCTGTCAGGGGGACGAATTCACAACCGGTTTTGGCGGCGGCGGCGCGGAAGGCCGCCCCGGCTGGCCGGCCGCTTTGGCGGCAAGTGTCAGGAGGTGTAACCCGGTCATGGAATAACATGAGTGGGAGTGCTGTTTCTTTCTGTTCCTTTCCCTGGGCCATGCGGTTCCTGCGGGTGGGGCTGGCTTTCTCGGTGGCCGGGGGGGCAATGGGCCGGGGATTTTTTTGAGGAAATGCCGATGCTCCGGGGCGACTTCCAAAGTCGCGGTCCTTTCCCGGTGGACCGCGACTTTGGAAGTCGCCCCAGGGCATCGGCGATGAATCCATCCACGGAGGCATCGGGTGGGGTGGGGATGATGAATCGCCAGCGCGAAGCAGTGAGGGAGCAACATAAAAGGCGGCACCGGGTGGGTGCCGCCTTTTGTTATGGAGCTGGGCTTTGGATGGTGTCTTCGGGACCGGCTTTTGGCTTCCGCTTTTTGGCTTGGGTTTTTGGCTTGGGTTTTTGGCTTCGGCTTTTGTGATGGTTAGGTTGGGCTGAGCCAAAGAACCAGCCGGGGTTCGGTATCGCGCCAGGGGTTAGGCGGAGCGGCGGCGGCGGAAGCCGGTTAGGGCGAGGAGGGTGCCGAGGAGGCCGGTGATGGCGGGTTCGGGGACGACGACGAGGTTGACCTGGTTGGCAGTGGAGGTGTCGACCTGGAAGGAATAACCGGCGGGCAGGGCAGGGGCGGTGCCGATGGTCAGGCCGTTGTCCGTGAGGCTGCCGGTGTAGTCCATGAGGCGCCAGCTTCCGGAGGTGACGCTGGCGAAGGAGCCGGCGACGGTTTCCGTAACATTGAGCACGCCGTCCAGGGTGAGGATGGTGATGCCGGTGAAGAGGTCATTCACGCCGCCGCCGGGGGTTTGGTCGCCGCCGTTCAATTCGTAGGCCAGGGTGGTGGTGGCCGCGAAGGAGGCGGAGCTGGTGGTGGTCAGGGTATTGGGGCTGGTGCCGGGGGCGAAGGTGGAGCCACCCGCCAGGGTGAGCGGCCCGCCGAGGGTGCCGGATCCGCCGAGAACGGCGGTCGGGGCCACGGAGATGGCACCGGTGGCGGCGCTGTTGTTGCCATTGATAAGGAGGGTGCCGCCATTCACCGCAGTGGGTCCGGTGTAGGTGTTGGTGCCGGTCAGGGTCAGGGTGCCAAGCCCGGATTTGGTCAGGCCGCCATCCAACGTGGCCCCGAGTCCGAGGTCGTGCTGCATGGCTTCCGCCACGACGATGGAAAAGGTGTTGGTATCGAACTTCGCCCCGCCCGCTTTGACGGCGGCGAGGTCGAGGTTGTCCATGAAGGTGGCGTTGTTGGCAATGGCCTGCACGGTTCCGCCATCGAAGTTAAAGGTGGAATTCACGGGAGTGGTGGCCGCCGGATTTTCCCGGATGCCGAAGGTCTTCAGCAATCCGCCTGACAAGGTGTAGGTGCCCGAGTAGTCGGGAACGAGGCGGCCCGGGGCATTGGTGGCTCCGTAGACCACGCCGGCGGTGATGGTGCCGCCGGGGGAAACGGTGGATTGCAGATCCACGGTGCCGCCTGTTTGAACGACGGTGCCGTTCCCGCCGTTGTGGGCGAGGGACAGGTTTTTGGCGGTGACCGTGCCAGTGCCGCTGACGTTGAGATTACCGCTGCCTTCCTCACCGATGATGAAGTAGCTGGCGGTCGAGGCGGTGTAGCTTCCGCCGCTGATGTTCACGGTGCCCACGCCGGTGTTGTAGCGGCCGACGACGTGGAAGGCGGTGCCGGTGACTGCTCCGGTGCCGCTGATGTTCAGGGTCCCGGTGCCCCAACGACCGGTTTGGAAATTCTGGGCTCCGGTGTTCAGGGTTCCGCCGCTGATGTTATAAACGCCGATGGTTCCTGTGTCCCCGGCCCCGTTGCCGCCGATGTTCCAATCGGCGGTGGGAGTATTGCCCGCGACAAGGGTGCCGCCTGTTTGATTGACGGTGCCTTCGGAATATCCGCCTTTGCCCACGAACAGATTTTTCACGACCAGGCTGGCGCTGTCGCTGATGTTGAGCGTGCCTTTGGCATTGACGTCGCCGATATTGAAGTCCGCATTGATGTCGAAAACTCCATTGTTCTTAACAGTCAGGATGGCGTCCTCGCCCTGGCGTTGGCCAAAGGAGGCGAAGGTGCCGGTGAAGACTTTGGCGTTGTCCTGGATAATGAACTCCCCCCCGCGTCCGAAGACGCTTCCGGTGCGGGCCGCGGAGGAGCCGATCTGGCCGCTTCCGCTTAGGCGCAGGATGCCTTCATTCAGGAAAGTGCGGCCGGTATAGTTGCTGGCTGCTGAGGTCAGTTCGACTTCACCGGCACCGGACTTGACGATGTGGGTCAGGTTGGTGGCGTCGAAATTCACGATGGGCGTGGAAACGACGAGGTTGGCGCGGGGGTTGTTTTGGATGAAGGCGATGTCCCGGTTGCCGGTGGCGGAGCGGAGATCGCCGGGGCCGGCGATGGTGGTGACGTTGGTGCCGACATTGCTGCTGACGAGGATGCCGGCGGGGCGGAGGGTGCCGGCGGCATTGACCGTGATGGTGTTGGCGGCGGCGGTGTCAAAGCGGAGGCTGTTGAGCTGGATGGCGCCGGTGACGGAGTCGCTGGTGGTGACATCCGTGTTGGTGGCGGCGGCGAGTCCGGATCCGGTGGTGGTGGTGTAAAAACCTGGCAGGGTGCCGCCGGCGACGATTTGGGTGTTGGTGGCGTCTTTGGCTCCCCATTCATTTCCGTTTACGGTGACGTAGGTATTTCCGGCATCCGAGATGATGGAGCTGGCGGTGCCGGAGTTCATGGTGGCGCTGGCTCCCGCTGGAAGGGAAAGCGCCAGCGTGCCTCCGCCATCGGTGCTGTTGACGGCGTGGTTGATGGCTCCCAGCTGGATCGCGGCGGTGCCGCCCGCGCCGGGGGTGATGTTGATTTTGACGGCTCCCAGGACTTCTGTCAGGCCGAAGCTTTGGACATTGGCCGCGCCGGCGGCGCCGAGGATTTCAAGCGCGCCGTTTCTTGCCAGGAGGCGCCCGGTTTGCAGGGTGGTGGGTCCGGTGGTGATGGATCCATCAATGATCTGCGAGACCGGCGCACCGGCGGCGGAAAAATCCAGACGAGTGGTGCCGGCCTGTTGGATGAGGCCACCGACTTTCATGTTTTGATTCAGGACCAAGGTGCCGGTGGAGGAGACCTGGGCAATGTAGCCGCCGCTGTTGACGGTGGGATTGATGGCCTGGGTGACGGTGGTGGTGCCGGTGCGGTTGAAGGCCAGGGTGCCGGATGGGTTGTAGGCTCCGACGCCGGTGTTGTTGGCGCTGAGCAAAATCGTGCCGGAACCCAGGGCGCCGGAGCTGCCTCCGAGGGGACCTTTGCCCAGGGTGATGGTGCCGGCTCCGAGGATGGTGCCGCCGGTGTAGGTCATGTTATTCTCCAACTGGAGATTTCCTGTCAGGGCCTTGATCAGAGTGGTGGCTCCGGCGGTTCCGTCGGTGATGAGCGACTGCATGCGGAGGGTGCCGCCGTTGACGTGGGTGATGAATTCATTCGTGCCGGATGTCAGGGTGCCGCCGGTGATGATGGGGGATTGTTGTGAGGAGATCAGGCCGCCGCTGGAGATGGTGTTGACGCCGCTGAGCTTGAGGGTGGTCGCGGTGCCATTGTTGATACGCAGCGTGCCGGTGGTTGCGGCACTGAGGTTGAGGGACTTGGTGACGTTGGTGTTATTACCGGCGGCCCAGGTGTCGGCGACATAGGCGGTGTAGGCGGCGGCGGCGTTGCTGCCGTTGTTGATGGCCCAGTCCCCGCCGTTGTAGGTGGCCCATGCTCCGATGATGCCGGACGAATTGTTGGGATTGGTGAGATTGATGCCGCCGGTGCCCGCGGCGGTGGGTTTGGCCAGATTGAGCGCGGCCATGCCGGTGTTGACAATGGCCCCCAGATTATAGGTCATATTCTGGTTGGTGTTCGTGTTGGCGATAATCTGGCTGGTGCCGGTGTTCAGCGTCACGCCTGCAAAAGTCTGGCTGTGCGTGGCGGTCGCGGCGGCATTGCCATTGGCGACCACACCGCCGCCGCCTGGCCCGCCTAAGGTCAGGGTGGAGGCGGAATTGATGCGGTTGGTGCCGGCGGCTCCGGCATTGACGAAATCCAAGAAGAGCGTGCTGCCGTTCCGGACGGTGGTGGAGGTGATATTTCCCAACAGCGACTGAATCTGCAAAATGCCACCGTCGACGCGGAGAGGGCCGCTGATAGTGCTGGCTCCGCCAAGGCTGCCGCGGATGCCGAGGTAACCGGGGCCGTTGGTGGTGAGGCCGTCATTGCCAAGGAGGTTGTGGTTGATAACGACTTTTTTGCCGCCGCTGTTACCGTTCAGGACTTGGCCGGTGGTGATGGTGGGAACGCCGACAGTCGTGTCCAGGGTGAGGTTCAAGGGCACTCCGCTGGTGGCCTGGTTGAAACCGATGGTGGCACTGCCATAACCGTCCAAGTCTTCGAACACCAGATTGCCCAATGTTTGAGCAGTATCAAAAATCAACCCGCCTGCCAAGGTGGTTCCGGTAAGCGTGCCGTCCGAAATGGGATTGAAAACGAAGTTCGCCGTCGCGTCGGTGCCGGATGCCACGATGCCGGAGGCCCAGTTTGTGGAGAGACTGTAGGCACCGTTAGGCATTCCGTTGGAATTGTTCCCGAGCCACGTTCCATCAACCGCGAGGGCTTTTTGCAATGGAGAGGAAAGGACGCCGAAGGTGAGTAGAAGCAGGCCGGAGCGGACGGTTTTGCTGAAGGGGTGGGTTTTCATAAAATTGCCATTGAGTTGCTAGGGGGTTTTGCCGGGTGGAGGCCGCGCGCGCGTGTGCGCCGCGGGTGCCGGTGGAGGATTTGTTGGGAAGGCGGGGAGGTGTCAGGGAAGAACGATGGTCTTGAGCCGCACGTATTGGCGCACGGCGGAACCACGGGGGATCGTGACCAGGATGTCGTCGGAGGCGGCTCCGTTTTCAGTGACCGTCAGCGCTCCGGTGGAGACCGGGCCGATGGGGATGTCGGTCCAGGTTTGGAGCTCCGTGGAGTATTGAAGGATCACGTTGTTGCCGGGCTCGGCGTCGTCCCGGCGCTTGAAGGTTACTGTCAGGGTCGTGGGGTTGACGGTGGCCGCGGGCAGGATGGCTGCGGAGTTTTGCGAAGGATTTCCATCAAGGACAAATTCTGTCAGGTTGGCGATGCCGTCGCCGTCCGGATCCTGGTTGGGACCGTCGTTCACGCCGGCGGTGAGGCCATTGACGGGAAGGGCGGCCCAGGCCGTATAACCAGTCGCGGCGGAAGGGCCGTTGGTGACATTGAGAATGCCGTCGCTGGTGATGCGCTCGGTTTTGTTTGTCGCGGTGGAGGCCAGGGAACCCCATGAGCCGGGAGCCTGGGCGAGGCCATCGATGTAGAATTGGTCGATGGTATCGGTGCCGGAAAACGCGAGGTCCAGCGTGGCACCGTTCGTCAGGCGCACGTCGGCGGCATCCGCCAGGGAACCGGTTACCAGCGTCAGGCTGCCGCCGGTGACGCGGGTGTCGCCGGTGTAGGTGTTCGCCGCGGAAAACGTCAGGGAGCCCGCGCCGTTTTTTGTCAGGCCGCCGTCGGGAGTGGCTCCCAGGGAGGCATCGTGTTGCAGCGGCTCGGTGATGGCGATGTCGAATCCGGCGGAATCGATCACCGCGCCTCCATCCTCCACGGTGACGGAGTCGATGGTGTGGAGGAATTGTCCATTGCTGGCGGTGGCTTCGAGCGTGCCGCCGTCGAAGCGGAAAGACGAGGCGAAAGGAGTGGTCAAGGCGGTGTTTTCACCCAGGCTGTAGGTGCGCAGGATGCCGCCCTGCAAATGCCAGGATCCGCTGTAGTCCGGCAGCAACAGCCCCGGGGCCGGAGTCTGGCCGAAGACAATTCCGCCTCCGATGCTCCCGCTGACCGCCGTCAGGTCGGTGGTGTTCACAAGGCCGCCGGTCTGTTCCACAATCGCGCTTCCGCCATTGTGGCCCAGCGAGATATTCCGCGCGCGGAGGGTGGCGCCGCCGCTGATATTCAGAATGCCGCGGCCGCTTTCCCCGATGATGAAATAGAGCGCGCCCGTCCCGGATGGCACGGCATCATAGGTGCCCGTCCCGGAAAGATTCAGGGTCCCCACGCCGGTGCCGAAGCGGCCCAGGACATGGAACGCGGTGCCCGACACGGTGCCGCCGGAAATATTCATCACACCGGTGCCATAACGTCCGACCTGGAAGTTCCGTGCCCCGGTGTCGAAGGTGCCTCCTGACAAATTGTAGGTGCCTTTCGCGAGAGGATCCCCGGCGGTGTTCCCACCAATGTTCCAATCGCCGGCGGAGGTGTTGGCCTGCTGCACAAGGCCTCCGGTTTGATTCAGGACGCCGACTGAAAATCCGGATTTTCCGAGGAAGAACGTTCGTGTCAGGATGCGGGCATCGTCCTGCACATTGACAGTGCCTTTGGAGTTCACATCGCCGATATTGAAGTCCGCCGCGATGTCAAAGGTCGCGCTGTCCTTCAGTGTCATGGTGCCGTCCTCGCCCACCCGCTGACCGGCGCTGAAAAAGGCTCCGGTGGAGATCTGCGCGGCCTGTTCCAGAATGAGTTCGCCGCTGCGGACAAAGACGCTGCCGGTGCGCACGCCGGCGTCGCCGATGCCGCCGCCCCCGGTCAGCCTGACAATCCCTCCGCCGACAAAGGTGCGTCCGGTGTAGGAGTTGGGCGATGTCAGTTCCAGCTCCCCCGGACCTGCTTTGGTCAGCTCGGTGCGGTTGTTTGCGTCGAAATTTGTTATGGGAACTCCGATGGTTAGTTTCCCGGCGGGATTCATCTGCGCGATGACGATGTCGCGTGCCGTGGTGGCGGAGGCGGTGCCGCCCGCGGCCACGGCGCGGAGTGATCCGCCGCCGGTGACGGTGGTGCTGCCGCCCGCGGCCGGGGTCACCAGGATGCCGTTGGGTTGGAGAGTGGAATCCGTGGTCAGCGCGCCGCCGGAGGTGTTAAAACGCAGGCTGGCGAACGTGGTGTCGAAGCTGATGGTCGTCGGCGAATCATAGTCCGCATTTGCTCCCGCCACGGCGGTGCTGAGTGGCTGATGGAAACCTGGCAGGGTGGAGCCGGGAACGATGTCGTTGGACGCCGTGTCGCGCGCGCCCCAGTCGGATCCGTTCAGCACAAAATACGGAATGTTATACGGTGGACCCAGCAGCGGATTGGATAGGTTGACGCCGGAATCCGTGGTCGTGAGCCGCGCCCCGGCGGAGGGGTTGTAAAAGAAAACGCCGCCGCCGTCGTTGCTGTTCACGCTGCGGTTCAGGGCGCCCAGATTCAGAGTGGCGGTGCCGCCCGCGCCCGGCTGGAGGGTCAGGGTGGAGACGCCGAAGGAATCGGTCAGGGCGAAGCTTTGGACCGTGTCCGAGCCGGTCTTGCCCTTGAGGGTCAGGTTGCCGTTCCGGGCTGTTAGGCGGGCGGTGGCGATGGTGGTGTTGCCCGCCGTGAAATTGCCATCGATGATGTCAGAAACGGGAGCGGCGGCACCCGTGAAATCGAGCGTGGTCGTGCCCGCGTAGGTGCGGAGCCCGCCGACTTTCGCGGCTTGGTTCAGGACGAGTTCGCCCGTGGACCATTGCTCCAAAAACCCGCCGGCATTCACCGTAGGGTTGATGGGATTCGCGACCGTGTGCGAGCCCGCGCGATTGAAGACCAGCGTGCCGTTGGGGACAAACTGTCCACCGCTCAGCGCCAGGTTGCTCAGCGTGATGGGACCTATCACGCTGCCGGTCGTCCCGCCTCCGAAGCCCGTGCCCAGCGCCAGGACCCCGCCGCCCACATTCGTGCCGCCGGTGTAGGTGTTATTGGCCGCCAGGGT
>JAQGPD010000241.1 GCA_028293305.1 Verrucomicrobiales bacterium
GTGGCGAGATGATAGTAAATGGCCCCGGGATAGGTTTCGCGCATGACCTGCGGGAAGCTGATGCTGCCGATCCTGTCATTCCTCAGGATGATCTCGAAGTTGGTCTCCTTGCCGCTGCGCAGGGAGAAAGTGCGGTGGGGGGAGCCGCCCGCCTTGGACTTCAGGTCCCAAAGCTCCTGCTCCAGAACCTGGCCGCCGGCACGTTCCATTTCCAGCAGCGAGTGAAACCGCGGAGACAAGCCCGAAAGCGCCGAGGCATTCCATGCCACACCACACGCTTCGGCTTCAACCGTGGCGCACAGCACGTGGGCGAACTCGAGGCTTCGGTTTTCAAGACTGAGGTGGTTAGCCTCAATGGGACGGGCAAGATAATCCGTCAGGCTACCCCGTCCGAAGCTGCCGGCGTCCTGCATGAGCATCACGCAGCCTTCCCCATGCCGACCGGTCCGGCCGGCGCGTTGCCAGAGAGACTTTTGAGTTGGGGGAGATCCCATGAGCACCACGCAATGGATACCGGGAATATCTACTCCAAGCTCCAAGGCAGACGTGGCGATGACGCCGCGCAATTCACCGGAAGCCAAAGCAGCCTCGATGCGCTGACGGTCTTTGGCTTCAATCCCGGAACGGTAAGGAAGAATACCGGGCGCCGAGAGCAGTTCCTCCGCTTCGGCGATGAATTCGTCGTCAACAGGTTCCGCGGCGACCGCCCCACGGCGCGTGGCGGAAGCAAGGAGTTCAGCGGATTTCCTGGAATCGGCAAAGGCGATGAAGCGAATGCCGGCCTCCGCCAGTCCCATGAGCAATTCCACCCGATTGTTGAAAGCATTTCCCCTTGGCGGCGTGATGCTGCGCCACGCGACTTCATGCCTGGGGGAGCCATCAGTGTCGGCTCCAACAATCGTTAAATTACGGCCCGTAAGATGAGTCAGGAAAGTGTCCACCTGTCCTATCGTGGCAGAACTTGCGATCAATTGGAAGTGCGGGCCGCAGGCATCCAGGCGCCGCATCAGGTAAGCCGTGCTGGTGCCGAAAACGCCGTCATAAACGTGTGCTTCATCCAAAATCACCATTTTCATCTGTTCACGGAAATGACGCACCACCGGAGAATGGAGATTTGCCATCAACCAAGTGTGCAGCACATCCGGAGTCATGATCAGGACCTGATTTTCCTGCAGCAGGCGCTCACGGTCCTTCACTTTGACATCCCCATCCAGCACCGCGACGTTAAGCGCGGAAGACTCCATGGCGGATTTCCATTTGGCGAGCTGATCGTTGCCCAAAGCCTTCATCGGATAAAGGGCCACCACTTTTGCCAAGGGATCAGCAAGGAGAATTTGCAGCGCGCCGGTAATGAAAACGAGGCTTTTCCCGGAGGCCGTCGGGGTGGTCAGGGCAATGTCGACTCCGGTTAGGATGTGATCCAGCGCGAGCGCCTGATGGCGGTAAATGCCCTGCGGATAAGAATCGGAAAGCCGTTGCTTCAAGGTCGGCAGGAGCCCCGCCGGAAGCGCAGCGGACACCGCGGCATGAGCGGGCCGGACAAGGCTGTCGGAAGCCGTCCAGTCTTCATCCCGGAGAACAAGATCAACGCGGTTGAGCAGGGAAAATGAAGTGGAGGACACGGAAGTAGAGGGAGCAGTCATAACAGGATTGGGGGATGGATTCGTTTTGTGATGACCCAGATTCGCTCGTATTCCTGCAAGATCCATTGCCAGTAGTAGTATCAATGGTAACGATTTCATTATGTTTGACACTTTGATACAAAACGGACTGACGCTGAACGCCCTGCGATCCTTTCTGCTGGTCGCGGCAAATGGGGGCTATTCCAAAGCCGCAGGCGGTGACCCCGCGATATCCGCCAATTTGAAAAACAGGGTGGCAGGCCTGCACGATCCCTTCCACAAGGTTCCCTTGTTTCAGCCGCGGGGCAGAGGGGTGATTTTGACGGGCAAAGGCCACGAACTCCAGAGAATCGCAACCCAGGCATTGCAACTTTTGGAGGATTTCATCTCCAGCTGTCAGGAAGAAAGGCAGATTGTCAGAGTAGGCGGAGGACAGTCATTATTTGATGGGTTGTTTCTTCCACGATGGCAGCACATCCATACCGTCCTTCCTAGCACACGGTTCCAGTTTCATAATCTCAGAACCGCCGACGCGGTGAAGCAACTGCAAGAGCAGCGTTTGGATTTTGCTTTGATCCGACCCGACGCTCCCGGCTTGGAGACTATGGAATACATGCCTCTGGGCCATATCAAATTCGCCCTGTTTGTCCCCAGTCGCTTGATGAAAAGAACTTCCTCGCCTCCCCGGCTTTCCGAAGTGATGAGAAAACTACCCCTGGCAACTATTTCCGGAGACGGACAATTCAAGAAACAGCTGCAAGGGTTCGCAACGTCACAGCGATTTGATTTCCAATACGTAATCGAATGCACTTCCCAATCCCAAGTGCTTTCGTTTTTGCACACCGGCGCAGTAGGGGCTGTATTACCGGAATTGTTGGGTGGCACCCATGATGGGATTAACCGGTTTCCGTTGGACGCTGGATATGGATTCATGCGGGAGGCCGCGTTGGCTTGGCTCCCGAGCCGCATTAGGACAATGCCTGAACTCGAGACCGCCAGAATCAAAATCCTTGAAAGCTTCACATTGGCAGGGCGGCCGCTTTAGCACTCGAGGAACTCCCACCCCACCAATCATGCAACTTCAAAGTGCGTCTCAATCCCCGTTTCGCCGCGGGACGGAAACCATTCTCCGTCTTTACCTTTCCTTGGACATTTCCCAGACTGAGAAAGGCCGGGACGCTGCCTACACCCATATATTTTAAACGTCATTTTTCTTCGCCGCGCTTCACGTTACGGGCGGCCCCGGACTGTGCAGCCCCTTCCGCCTCGTGCTTCCCAAAATCGCCCCACTCCCTGCGCGAAACTTAACATTCCGGTTCGTGGGCTTACCAAAAGTAGCGCACCGGGCAGCATAGCTAAGATTAGCCCGCAAGAGGCTGAACACTGGGGCCATCTCAATCAGCCTGCAATGTTGAAAACCGCCAGCTCCAATGGGCTGGGCTGTAGGGACTTGATAGCCCTGTCACGGAAAAGCTGCCCGCCGGGCAATTTTCCTGAGATCTGACGATCTGCCAGTTTCGCCTCCATCGGAAACATCTCAAATGAGCTCGGCCCGAAGCCACGACGACAACCGCTTCCGGGCCCAAGCTTCAAGCACACAACCCCAAAGAGTTTCTGGCCGGCTGTCCACGTGCATGAACAAATCCAATCAGGCTGCAGGCCGCAACGAAATTCAAGACCCAGAAACACCGCCCCAACCCATCGGACCCAACGGAATAGTTGGACAAGCCCCCCTGTAAGCTCATAGCATTGCCCAACCGATCCCCTCAATCACCCTAAAAGTCCCGCGCTCCTCACGCTCCACGCTTCCCCGATCGCGGGTTCCCCGTCTTTTCGCCGTTCCGCCACTTCCCGCTCCCCTCCAAAAGCCCCGGCTTTTTGCCTTTCCAACTTCATCCCCCGCTCCCCGGCCATGCTTGAAAATTCCGACTCCCCCGCCCTCTTCGGCGCCATCGAAGCCGGAGGCACCAAATTCAATCTCGCCCTCGGCACCGGCCCCCGCGACATCCGGGCCAACTTCCGTATCCCCACCACCACGCCACAGGAAACCCTCGCCGCCGCCATCGATTGGTTCCAACAAGCCCAGGCTGAACATGGCCCCATCCGCGCCATCGGCGTCGGCACCTTCGGCCCTGCCGGAGTCCACCCCTCCGCGCCCGATTACGGCTACATCACCACCACCCCCAAGGCAGGCTGGGCCCAGACCGACCTCCTGGGTGCCCTACGCGCCGCCTTCGATGTCCCCATGGGCTTCGATACCGACGTGACTGCCGCCGCCCTCGGCGAATGGAAATGGGGTGCCGGCCAGGGTTGCGACTCCTTGGTTTACATCACCGTAGGCACCGGCATCGGCGGCGGCGCCATCGTAAACGGGCGTCCCCTCCACGGCCTCCTCCACCCCGAAATGGGCCACCTCCGGCTTCCCCTTCCAGCCGATGGCTTCGCCGGCATCTGTCCCTGGCACGGCGGCTGCCTCGAAGGACTCGCCAGCGGCCCCGCCCTCGCCGCCCGCTGGGGTACCCCTGCCGAAACCCTCCCCGTCGGCCACCCCGCCTGGGAAGCCGAAGCCGGACATCTTGCCGCCGCCTGCCTGAATATCCTCCTGACCCTGTCCCCGGAAAAAATCATCCTCGGCGGCGGGGTCCTGCAAAACGACCATCTCCTGCCCCTCGTCCGCCAACATCTGGCCGCCCTCCTCAACGGCTACCTGGTCCACCCTTCCCTAACCGACGGCCTGGCCCGCTTCCTCGTCGAGCCCGGCCTCGGCACCCAATCCGGCATCGCCGGAGCCCTCGCCCTCGCCTCCGCCGCTCACGGATCCTGACAAAACCCGCGGCAGCAAAACAAGCCCGGTCAAAGACACATTGGTGATCCTGGATTGAGTCAAAAAGCACCCAAAGCGCGCGCCCCCAGTCCCTGCTCAAAAAGGAAAAAATAGGTCCTATAAGTCCTATAGGTCGTATAGGACCTATTTTTCCGTCCCGCCGTCCCGCCCTTCCGCCCTCCGACCCGCGCCCATCCACCGCCCCCGAAGGCATCCGTCGAAATACCGGCTCCCCGCGCTCCGTTTTTCCTCCATCCCAATGCCTCCCACCCGACGCTCTTTCCTGACAACCCTGGCCCTGTCCAGCCCGACCCTCACCACCACCCTCTTGACATCCCGGGCACAGGACCCTATCCCAGCCCCCACGTCACCCGCGCCGCCCACGCCGCCCACGCCCACTGCTCCGGCCACGCCCAAACCCGCCGCCATTCCCCCGGGCCTGAATCCTGACGATTGGGTCTTCCTGGAAAATAACACCCTCCGCCTCGGCGTAAAACGTTCCAGCGGGGCCGGCATCGCGTGGTTTTCCGCAGCCGGATCGGACGAAAACCGACTGGATCATTTCGACCACGGCCGCCTCATCCAGCAAAGTTATTACGGAAAAACCGACGGCTCGCTCTGGGCCGGAAAACCGTGGCGTTGGAACCCAGTCCAGGGCGGCGACTATCAGGGCCATGCCGCCGAGGTCCTCGGCCTCACCCACGACGCCACTTCCCTCAAAGCCTCCATCCGCCCCCGCAACTGGGCCGGCGGCGAACTCCTGGCCGACTGCCTCATGGAACAGGAAATCCGCCTCCAGCCCGACTGCGTCATCGTCCGATTCCGTTTCAAATACTCCGGCACGGACATCCATCCCGTCATTCATCACGAGGTCCCCGCCGTTTTCCTGAACCCCTCCCTGACAGATTTTTTCCACTACGAGGGAGCGGCCCCATGGACGGATGCCCCGCTGAAAAAAACCCAACCCGGCTGGCCGAATGAAGGCCATGAGATCCCGGAATCCTGGGCAGCCTATGTGAACCCGGAAGGCCTCGGCGTCGGCGTCTTCGTCCCCATCGCCAAAAGCCTGACTTGTTATCGTTTCGGAGCCTCCCCGCAGGCCCATGGCGCTTGTTCCTATTTCGCCCCGGTGGTGAAATTCGCCATCACCCCCGGCCTCGATTTCTCCTACGAAGCCGCCCTCGCCCTCGGGCGCCCGGAAGCCATGCGGGCCACATTTTCAAAACTGCGGACCAGCCTCCTCACCCCCACCCTGCCAGGAAATCCCTGACGAGCCGCCTTCTCCGCCCTGGCAAAATCCCGCCCTGGCCCAGCCTCACAGCGCCACCCGCAACCTGGCAAAACGGAAACTGCTGACCGCCGGATCCACCTCCACGGAAATCCGCACCGAGCCCTCACCGGTCGGTTCCCCGGAAATCGAAATCCCCGGCCCCATGCCCGTCCCGGCCGGGACCCACAGTCCGCGGCCATCCCAAAGTTCCAGCCCCGCTGTCAGGTCGCTTATGTCAGCGGCCCCTTGCCTCCGCTCCCAGGTGAATACTATTTTCCCAGCCACCATCGCGACTCGCACCGCCGCGTTGGCGGAAAACCTGACCGGATTTTTCAAGGCCGCGTATTCCACCAGATTCACGATTCCATCCCGATCCGGATCAGCCAATGGCCCGGAAATCCCGGAATCCAACAATTCCTCCGGAGTGAAAAAATCCACCCGCCATTGCGCGAAATCCAACGCTGCCGCCACCGCGCCGGGCGTTCCTCCCGGCTCCGTGCTGGGCCGCCAGGCGTCGCTGGATTGCCCGGTTTTTCCTGACAAAGGATCGATCAGCGTCAGGGACTTCCCGCCTCCGTCCGCCTGCACCGGCCACGCGCCCGCGTC
>JAQGPD010000255.1 GCA_028293305.1 Verrucomicrobiales bacterium
CCTGGCGATCGCCTCGCCATGGACGCGGGGTGGAGCGGTGTGCTCCCAGGTTTTTGATCACACCTCCATCCTGCAATTTCTGGAAACCTGGCTGACCCACAAAACCGGCCGCGAAGTCCGTGAACCGAACATCAGCCCATGGCGCCGCGCGGTCTGCGGCGACCTGACCAGCGCTTTCCAAACCTGGCAGGGCGAACCCGTGCCGCTGCCCGCTCCTGTGGAACGGACCGCCTGGCTGGGATCGCTGCACCAGGCGCAATTCAAAAAATTGCCAGGCTCCACGCCTTTGACGCCGGAGGAACTCGCCGCCGCACAAAAGGATCCGTCCGATTTCCCACGGCTGCCCCGTCAGGAAAAAGGACTGCGTCCCTCACCCGCCCTGCCCTACGAATTGTCAGTGAAATCCTCACCCACAGCGGATGGCCGCGGCATACGCCTAACATTCGTGGCCGGGAAAGCAAGATTCGGTGCCCGCTCCGCCGGGGCGGCTTTCAATGTCCACGCGCGCCCGGCGTTCGCCCCCGGAGAACCGGCGGTCGGTCTTGCGCCGTCACAAAACGGAGCAGCCATTCTTCCCCGGGCCTACACCGTGGTGGCCGGCGGGGAGGTGTCAGGGGAATGGGCGTTTTCCGATTTTCCGGATGGCCGGTGCCGGCTGGAAGTCCGGGGACCCAATGGATTTTTCCAATCGTGGAATCTCGCCGCCGGCGAGCCGCAGCCGGACATGGCCCTGACGGAAAAAAACGCGGCCGGTGAAATCCGTCATCAATTGACGCTGCGCGTCGCGGCTTCCGGGGACCTTCCCGCCGGGGGCAAGCAAAATACCACCCTGACCTTTATGATCGAAGACATGGCTTACGGGTCAGCGCCGCAGCGGATCGGATTGTCCGTAGCCGGGCCGGGATCGACGGCCTCCGCGCGGGTTTCCATGGACTGCGGGGGTAGTCGCGGATGGTATGATCTTCGCGTGACTCTGGTGGAATTTCCCGGCTGGGAACGGCGCTTCGCCGGTCGGATCGAGGACGGACTTCCCGGCTGGAGTGATCCGGCGCTGGGAGTGTGATCCCAGCCACCTCCACCGTAGGGCGAATACCTTCCGCGTGGGGATCCGGCGCTTTGTGTTTCAAGTAAATTTCAGCCGGGATCCGGTAAATGCCACACACCCTTTCCAGCGTCACCACGTGACCCGAGGGCTATTTTCCAACAGACCGCAGGATGAATCCCACGGCTAGGGCATTTTAAATAATGACGCAGCCAGCGTCCGACCCCGGAGGGGTTAAATCTTTATAGCCATAGTCACCCTTTAAATTTTAGCTCCGGAGGAGCGACATCCGGCTTCATCGGGAAAGAATATGACGCTCCTCCGGAGCTCGACCATTTTTCGCATGTCGGTGGCTATAAAGATTCCGGCCCTCCGGGCCTAATATTGCGGAGGCCTGGCGGCTACTGCATTATTTAAACTGCTCTAACTTCCGGGACCGCTATGCAGTCATTTGCTTTGTCGCACCGCGCAGACTGACAGATTGTGGGGTTTCCTGATCAATATAAAGAAGCAGTCACCATCCCGGAGGGATTCCAGCCATTAGACGGCGGTTGAGCGTAGCGACACCGCCGGAGTTGATCTCCAAAATTTACCCACCCTGAAGGGGTGGCAGCAGATTCCGAAGACCTGAACAACTACGGCTTCTTGTTATGAATCGGAGTGTTGCGATTTGAGTGGTCCGCAGATCGGTCCGCTGCTGGCATCCCTGCCGGGATGCAAAATCCATAGGACATCAATCGGTGGTGTCGCTGACGCTCAACCACCGTCCAATGGCTGCAATCCCTACGGAATAAGATTTACCTCAATCCATTTACCAAGTTTTGGATGGGGAAAGGTCACGCAACGAAGAAAGACGGATACTGGATGACGCAAGTGAAGCAGCCCGGGTAGAGTCATGTAACGGGCCTTCAGCCCTTTCCATTTTAATGCGGGATCCGGTCCTGGGGCTTTGGCCCCAGGCTATCATGGATTGGCCCTTCAGGCCAAGGGCAGGCGAGGAACCACGGCTGACCGGCTTTCACGTCGATCGCGGCATTTGGCTATTACAGCATCTTAGAAATGACGTAGCCAGCGTCCAACCCCAGAGGGGTTGAATCTTTGTAGCAATAGTAAGCCGTTAAAATTTCGAGCATTTTAAATATGACGTAGCCAGCGTCCGACCCCGGAGGGGTTGAATCTTTATAGCCATAATCAGCGCTTAAATTGTAGCTCCGGAGGAGCGACATCTGGCTTCATCGGGGTAGAATATGCCGCTCCTCCGGATCTCGATCCTTTTTTCGCATGTTGGTGGCTATAAAGATTTCGGCCCTCTGGGCCTAATAATCCAGAAGCCTGCCGGCTACATTATGCTTTAAACTGCTCTGGAGGCATTCATTGGAATGCTCCAAGCTGAAGCGGCTGGAAACAAGGCGGGGACGGGCCCTGTTACGGATCGCGGCAGTGCTGCAGGATGTTACCGAAAACACTCCGCAGGCCGGGCCTGCTTCGCCGGTGATTAGCGGGAGGGGCGGTCAGCGACCGGCCTGCGGCTAGTCGTTGAAGAAATGCTTTCCGGTGCGGCCGGCTTCGGTGAACTGGTCGACTTCGTAATAGACGTCCTCGGTGATGGCGGAGGGTTCCGGGAAGGGGCTGTTTTCGGCGAAAGTCACGGCCTCGGCGGCCAATGTCTTGGCGGCTTTGTCGATTTCGTTGTATTTCTCCTCGGTGAGCACACCTTCCTGAATGAGACGGTCTTTCCAGAGAACGATCGGGTCGTTCTGCTGTTTGTATTGCTCGATTTCAGCCTCGGTGCGGTATTTCTTGGCGTTGGCGTCGGCGACGCTGTGGCCGTAGTGCCGGTAGGTCATGACTTCGATGACGGTCGGGCGGTTTTCGTTGTGGGCGCGCTCGATGGCGATTTGGAGTTTGGCGCGCATTTCGTAGAGATCCCATCCGTGGATGATGTCCCAGACGATGTTATAACCATCCGCGCGGTAGGCGAGACTGTTTTTGAAGGCGCTGCTGCGGCACTGGCTGGTGCCCATGGAGTAGCCGTTGTTCTCGATGATGTAAATGACCGGAAGATTGAAAAGTCCCGCGAGGTTGAGGGATTCGTGGTAAGCGCCCTGGTTGATCGCGCCATCGCCCATGAAGCACATGCAGGATCCCTTCAAGCCCTTGAACTTGAGATAGTAAGCGAGGCCGGTGCCCAGCGGGGTCTGGCCGCCGACGATGCCGTGGCCGCCCCAATAGTTTTTATCGGGAGCAAAATAGTGCATGGAGCCGCCTTTGCCTTTGGAGCAGCCGGTGGCTTTGCCGAAGAGTTCCGCCATGCACTCGTTCATGCCCATGCCGACGGCGAGGGCGTGACCGTGGTCGCGGTAGGCGGTGATCATGTGGTCGTGCTCGCCCATGAGGGAGGCACAGCCCACGGCGATGGATTCCTGTCCGTCATACCGGTGGAGGAAGCCACCGATGCGGCCCTTCTGATATTGATTCCCGCTTTGCTCCTCAAATCGGCGGATGTGCAGCATCTGGTCGAGGAGATGGATCTTCTCTTCGGGGGTGAGTTTTTGATTGATCGCCGCATTGGCGAAATCGGTGGGATCCACTTCAGGAGGGTGTTCGAGGGCGGCAGCACTGGGATTCATAGGTTCTTCAGAGAAGCGCGGTTAAGCGGTAAAGGACGCGGGGGGAAGGAATAAAGGATTCAGGCGCAGGCGGGGGAGGGAGCGGCGGCGGCGGCGGGCACCGCGGCGGGGCGGGGACGGCAGGCGAGGACGAACAATGTCGTGAAGAGCAGGTCGCCCGCCAGTTGACGTGCGGAAAAGACCCAGGTTTGCGGGGAATACTGGGGAAGGCCGGTGGTCTGGGCCTGGATCCAACCAGCGAGCGTCGGCGAATAGCCTGGCACTGTAAAAAAAGAAACCGTGTTGGTCACGAGGTGGAACAACACGGTTGAGAGGAGGGAGGCGCCGAGGAAGACGGCGACCGGGGCCTTTTTGCCTACGGCGGACCCGATGACGGAGACGGCGGCGACGACGGCGATCAGCGCGGGAAGGTTGGCATGCCAGAGCGCGTAACCCTGGACCAGGTTGATGACAATATAAGGAATGACCACGGCGGCAAACCCGGCGGCCAGGGCAAGGCGGCGCGGGAAGAAAGCGGCACCGCAAAGGGCCAGGGCCATGAGGGGCGACCAGCCGGCCATGGCCCGCACCATTTCCGAGCTGCCCAGTCCGGGCGCGATGCGGAAGAGGAGAACGGAAACCAGCAGCAGCAGAACGGGGATCATATAATAAAGGCAACGGTTCCCGCCCGGACAAGGACGCTGAACCGGGCATAGGATAAAGCGAAACCGCGCCTTGTCCACCCGGATTCCCGGCCTGGCGGAATACGAAAATACACCGCCCGGCTTACAATTTGCCTCCCGGCACAGGTCGGGGAGGTCATGGCTTGGGCTTGGCGAGGAGGGTTTCGTGGATGGTATCGATCAGCGAGTTGGGGCCCGGAGCATCGCTGTCCAAGGACCAGACCATGACGCCGGCGAGTCCATTTTCCATCACATAGCGGCATTTTTTCCGGATGGTCGGCCGGCCGTTGTAAAAGATGGTTTTGCCCACCTCATCCAAGTCCTCCGCGCCGGGGTGCTCGGCGATGATTTTGTTGTAAGGATAGTCGCGCTTCAGAAATGCCTCCCCGAATCCATAGCCATAAAAGGGCAGTCCCAGCACCGCTTTATCTTTGGGCAGGCCGCGCTTCAGCCAGTAGTCCACGTTATCGACGGCAAATTGATAGGACGAGTGCGGACCGGGAGCGTCCGGCTCCCAATAACCGGATCCGTCATAAGCCATGATATTGACAAAATCGAGGTGCTCAAAAACGGAAGCGGGCACTTTGTCCCCGCCATAACCTTTTGACAGTGCGGCAGTGAGGAGCTTTCCCTCGGGCTTGAGGCGGGCGGCGAGTTCGGCGATGAAGGCGCCATAGTTTTCGTCGATGGACGGTCCTTCAAGATCGACATCAAGTCCGTCGAAGCCGTGCTTTTTGATATAGGCTGCGAGAACGCTGACAAATCCCGCGCGCTTTTCGGGGGCCAGCAAGGCATGGTAACGGGCTTTCAGGACACTGTCGCCGGAAGCCGCGCCGCCGCCGATGGAAATGAGGACTTTGACGCCCTTGGGCCGCGCTTTTCCGATGAGGGTGGGAATGCGGGAGTCGAAGGATAGGGTGCCGTCATCGTCATCCGGGTTTTTAAAAGCAACATTGATATGGGTGAGCCGATCGAAGGGGATGGTGCCGGCGAAAGTTTTGAGATCGATCCAATTCGGCACATAGGCGACCACCATGGGGCCGGCGGCGCAATCGGTCGGGGAAAGGAGAACCGGAAGTCCCGAAAGAAGCATGATTATCCAGAAAGGCAACCGGCCCAGCCATGCAGTGATGGCGGTGAATGAGTTCGGGAGAAATCTCATGTCAGGAGAACGAAAAGCACCATAGTCCGCTTCCATCAAAAGTCAGTGAGTTTCCACACAAAACCGACCGCATTCACGTAGAAAGCATTAAGCTTTGGTGTAAAAGCAGGGGTCCGTCCGCCGCTCCGGTCGGCGCATTATTTATAGCACAAAATCCGGCGGCGCCCGCTGGCACGCGCGGCGGTGTCAGGCGAGGAGCGGCGGGATGCCGGGGGAAGTCAGGAGAATGCCCACGGCGGTGGCGGCGGCGGCGGCATCGATGACTTCCTCGCTGCGGGCGGTGAGGTCATTGAGGCGGACGTCGGGGTATTCGCTGCCGATGGTCAGGGCGGCCCTGGCGCCGAGTTGTTCGGCCAGCTGGATTTGTTTGCCGACCTTGGCGGGAAGATAGGAATAGTCCGCGGCGATGCCCGCGCTGCGCAGGTCCTGGACCATGGCCAGCGCCTGCGGGCGGCGCGTTTCGTCGGCGATGATCACATAGGCTTCCAGCTTGCCATAACGTGAAAGCCAGTCCTGATATTGTTGCCAGGCGTGCGGGGTTTCCTTGACAAAATCACCGATGACCATGTCGCCCATGGCAAAGCCGCAGGCGGGGAGATCGCTGCCGCCTATCAATTGGCAGAGCTGGTCATAGCGCCCGCCGCCGGCCACGGCGCGCATGCCCTGGCTGATGTCGAAGATTTCAAAAACCGGTCCGGTGTAATAAGCCAGGCCGCGGACGATGCCGAGGTCCACCCTGACAAATTCCGAGAGTCCGCGCGCGGCGAGATTTTCCAGCAACGCCTGGAGCGGCGCCCAGTCCGCGCCCTGCCCGGCGATGAACGCGTCCACGGCTTCCCGCGTCGTTCCCAGCGCTTCCAGACCGGCGGCGGTGACGGCGGGTTTTTCGCGCTCCATTTTGTCGATGATCTGCAAAAACGCCGGCAGGGCGTCGGCGGCGACCCCGGCTTTTTCCAGGAAGTCCGGCCAGATATTCCGGTCGCTCAGGCGCACCACAAAATCCCCGGCCCGGAAGCCGAGGCTGCGCATGACGTCGATGGACATGGCAATAAGATCCGCGTCGGCCGCGCCGGAGGGCTCGCCCAGGATGTCGCAGTTGTATTGATAGAATTCGCGGCCGCGGCCTTTTTGCTGGCGCTCATAACGGAAACAGGAGCCGATCTGGAACCACTTGATAGGCTTGCGCAGTTCCTTGTGTTTGGCGGCGGCCATGCGGGCCAGGCTGGGGGTGGTTTCCGGACGCAGCGCGACCTCGCGCCCGCCGGCGTCGGTGAAGTGGAAGAGCTGCTTCACGATCTCGTCCCCGCTTTTCCGGCGGTAGAGTTCGGTCGGTTCCAGCACCGGACCCTCGTATTCCAAAAAGCCGTAGGTCCGCGCCACATCCCGCCAATGCATGAACAGATAATTCCGCAGGGCACAGGCATCGGGATAGAATTCGCGGAATCCGGGAAGGGCTTGGAGGCTGTTGGAACTCATGATAGGAAATGAAAAAAAAAGCACCGGGCGGTCGGCGGGGAGGGTGCCTCTACAACAAGGCGGGGCCGTTTTCACCCTGGATTTGTGAAAATCAGCGGGGGGCGGGTTATCCAGCGGGTGGCCGGAGTAGCTCGGGAGTGCAGGAGAGCGGGGGAAAATAGGTCCTATATGACCTATAGGTCTTATAGGACCTATTTTTGTGTGCGCCTTCACGTGGGATCACCACCCCGCGCTTTCGGCCCCGCCGCCGCACTCCGCCCGCTCGTTTTTCCACCGCTGCGCCATTGCGGCGCGCCGGGGATGCCGGGAGGATTGCGAATGAAATCCAACGCAAGGGACGGGGAAAATCTGATGGCGCGTGCCCGGGCGCATTGGTCCGCGGACCGCCTGCAACGCCTCATGGCCGGCAAGCGCCTGCCGCTGCATCCGGTCACCCATGCCGCCTTTTTGCACGCCACGGGACTGATGAGGGACGACGCCTCGGTGACTTCCGGGCAAGTGAAGAAGTATTTGCAGATCAACCACATGATCAGCCTCATCGCCCCGCCGTTCCGCGCGCTGGCCAAGGCCATGCCGGGGCGCGCGCTGACGCTTTTGGACGCCGGTTGCGGGAATTCCTATCTTTCCCTGGCCTTTGCGTTTTTGGCGCGGGAGGCCGCCGCCGGACGCATGCCGCAGATTCCGGATTGGAAGGACACGAAGTTCGAACTTCAGGTGATCGGCGTGGACACGAATGCGGACGTCATCCGTCAATCCGCCGAGCGCGCCGCCCTGTTAGGATTGCAGGATGTGATGAGTTTTCAAAAAGCGGAACTCAGTGCCGCGGTGCTTCCCGAGCGCCTCCACGCGGTCATGGCACTGCACGCCTGCGACACCGCCACGGACGATGCCCTGGCCCTGGGTCTGCACCGGCAGGCGGATATCCTGGCGGTTGCGCCATGTTGTCAGGCGGAACTGGCGCAGCATTTTAAATCACTCGGCGCCAAATCCGGCGCTGACCACGCGCTGGACGTGATCCTTCACTCCCCCAACCTCCGCCGCGACACCGCCGCGACTTTCACGGACGCGCTGCGCCTGGCTTTGGTTAGAGCTCTGGGCTACGAGGCCACCGCCACGGAGTTCATCCCCTCCGCCCACACGCCGAAAAACCGGCTTATTTTGGCGGAACGCCGCGGGCGCTATAACAAGGCCGGGCTGGCGTCCTTTTTGGCGTTGAAGGAGGCGTCCGGCTCCCCGGTCCTCGCCCTGGAAAAAGCCGTGTCGGATTTGTTGGCGGAGCGTTTTCCGGCGGCGTGAGGGTGGGGTTTGCCGGGAGGGGTTTGATGGGGCGGATGTTGTCCTGGAGCATTTTAAGTCATGATGCAGCCAGCGTCCGGCCCCGGAGGGGCTAAATCTTTATAGCCACATCGAGCGGTCAAGTTTAAGCTCCGTGGGAGCGACATCCTCCTTCATCGCGGTGGAGTATGCCGCTCCTCCGGAGCTTTACCCTTTTTCCCATATCGATGACTATCAAGATTCCGGCCCTCCGGGCCTGAAAATCCCGAGGCATGGCGGCTACCTCATTAGTTAACCGCGCCAGTGGGATGATGCTGGTGTGGCCACAAATCCGGGGCCGCCTGGACGGACGGCGCATCCTGCGGACGACACTCCCGGACCGGATTCCGACTCCCCTTCCTCCCGATAACCGATAACTGATAACCGATAACCGACAACCGACAACCGATAACCAACAACTCACCTAACCGCCAACCGCTCCGGCGGGGTGACGCCGCGGATCAGCAAGCCCGCCGCGCCGCGCAGGATCCATTGGCTGCGGCGGGATCTTGTCAGGGCTCCGGCGGTCATGCAGGCGATGTGGCGGTTCAGCAGGCGGTCGATTTTATGTTGGATAGGATGCGGCCGGTTTTGGCGCATGAGATGGCCGGCTTCATAGAGTGAGAAAATACGGCCATCATAAAAATAACCAATCAGCCGCGTCCAGTCCGCATACCACCGGCGCATGATGCGGTCATAGGCTCGCGGGGATTGCAGGCCAGCCACCACGCGGTCCAGTTGCGAGGCGGATTCCATGGCCAGGAACAAGCCGGACGACAGCATGGGGTCCACAAAACCAAACGCGTCGCCGATCGCCGCCCAGCCCGGGCCGTGGGAGCGGTGGGAGGTTAGTTGATAGTTGGAATAGGTCGCCACCGGGGTGACGCGCCGCGCGTCGCGGGCGGCGGCGGAAAGCATGGGTTCGGTGTGGATCAGGTGCTCCAGCCGTTCCTCCGCGGTGGTCCCGGCGGCGCGGGCGGCGGATTTGTTAAGCACCACACCCACAGAGAGTTTCCCGCCCTGCAGAGGGATGCGCCAGCTCCAGCCGGAGGTGAGCTGGGTGATGAGCACCTGCCCGGCTGGCTGGGGCATTTCGAAGCCCTCAAAATGCGCGAAGTGGGCCACGTCATCGCGTTTTCCGCGGTCCGCACCGATGTTCAGCAGCCTGGCGAAAAGCCGGGCGCGGCCGGTGGCATCCACCAACAAATCCGGTTGGCGGCCTTCCAGAAATCCGCCGGCGGCCTCCAGCGAGGCCGCATCCAATAACAACTCGTTTTTTCCATCCCGGACCGGATTCACCACCACGCCGGCCCGGTGCGGGACGAAGTGTGCGCCGAGTTCTTTGGCCCGGGTTTTCAATAACTCATCAAAGGGAAGCCGGTCCACATTATAGGCATAGACCGGCAGCCGCGGCGCGACGGGGGCGAAGTTGAAATGAATGGACGGCGCATCCGCATGCAGAAAGCTGACGCCGGGTTTATGCTGACTGATGGCGGCGGTTCTTTCCTCGATTCCCAAGCGCCGAAGCAGCGGAACGACGGCGGGAATGAGGCTTTCGCCCACGAGCATTCCGGGGCGTTTTTCATCATCATAAACGACGGTCCTGACACCGCGTTCCGCCAGTAGCGCGGCCAGCGTGCAGGCGGCCGGACCGGCTCCGAGAATGGCTACGGACTTGGCGGGAATCATGGGGGAGGCAAGGGTTGGATAGGCTCCGCCAGGAAACAAACCGCCCCGGCGAGACCCCACAACAAAATAAGCCCCAGTCCGGCAAGGGAAAGCGCAATCGCCGCGCCCGGAGGCACATGATGCCACAATCCGAGCAGGGTCTCGAAGGCTTTTTCCCGCACTCCCAAACCGGCCAAAGTGATCGGCAGCGAGGCCAGAACATCCGCCGTGGCCGCCGCCGAAGCGAAGGGCACCGGCGGCACCCTGACGTCCAGCGCCCGCGCGGCGCAGAAGAAAACCGCGTAGTGGCTGAGCATGACCGGCACGGACAACACCGCCGCCCACGCCAGGCCGCGACGCGTTTTCCGCTCCAACAGAAAGTTCCGCATGCGATCATGCAACGCGGGTCGGAACCGCCTCAGCAGCAACCCGATAGCAATAAATCCGCCCACCGCCGCGACCACCAGCGCCCCACCCCACGGCCCTGCGGGATATTGCACGCCCGCCGTGGACAGCACGACGGCCGCCATGACGACAAAGGCCGGCGCGGCGCTCATGTGGTCCAAGCCCAGCGAGCCCAGCACGGCCGCCTTCTGCCCCGGATGCCGCCGCACGGCCAGCGCCACCCTGACCGCATCCGCGCCCAGAGTGCCGATGGACAAAAATCCCGCCGCACTGCTCATGAGGGTGAACCGGAACACCATGAGTCCCGGCAAAGGCACGCCCGCCGTCCGCAGGCAAACCTGCCAGCGCCATGCCGAGAAAAGTTGTGAGGCTCCGGCGGTCAAAAACCCGGCCAACAGCCAGCCCGGCCCCAGGTGCCGCAGGCTGCCCAGCCCTTCCCTGACCTCCGCCCGGGAAAGCAGCCAGCCGAGCAGCGCCGCCGTGAAAATGGCTTTCAGGAGCCAAACCATCCAAGGTCGCATGAGCTTGGTGGAAAAAAATCAGGCGGCGGGGCCGCGCGCGGTGATCTCGGCGGCGATGGTGGAAACGCTGTGCAGGATCCCCTTCGCGGCCTCGCCATCCGACATCTTCAGACCAAAATGTTTTTCCAGCGCGACGACCAGCTGCAGCGCATCCACGGAGTCCAGCCCCAGTCCCTCCGGCCCGAACAAGGGCGTGTGATCGCCGA
>JAQGPD010000259.1 GCA_028293305.1 Verrucomicrobiales bacterium
TTCCGGAACCGCGTTGCGGTTCAAAATGCGTTGTGGCCATTTCCTGGGGTAGCCGTTGCCACGGCAACCCCAGGCTAACATCCCCAACGCCCTTGGCGTAATCCTGCCGGATTTGTGATTGGAAAGATGAATGGGGCCATTGAATGCGTGGCGGTCTCGAAAAGTAAGGGGAGGATTTACCGATCCCCAGCAGAATTGGTATCAGTCCGCATGAATTGAAATTAAAGGATCAGAGGTGGGCCACATAAGCTTTCCTGCCAATGTGCGGAGCACAGCCCGTCGCGCCCTTGTCAAAAATGCCTTGGTTAGGTTCCGGCGGATGCTTCGCGGGCACCCGCATTTTTATGTATCAATTTTCCGAAATATTCACCGTAAGTAATCCGGAAGCGGCAACGAGGGCAAGTCCTCCAAAATTCTCCCATGACCGCCTCGAGCTTGCCTTTCCGCAGTTCCTACCTTAACAATCCAAACACCTCAATCCACTCGCACGGGAGGTGCCTATTGAATGCCATCCCCCCATGGAATCCGTCCGGCTTGATAAATTTTTGTGGTCTGTCCGCCTTTATAAAACCAGGCCCGATGCCACGGATGCCTGCCGCCTTGGCCGTGTGGAGATGGGCGGCCAACCTGTCAAAGCGGCCCGGGAAGTGAGGCCCGGGGACCTGATCACAGTGAATTCCGATGAGCTCACGCGCACCATCCGTGTTGTTGTGATTCTGGACAAACGCGTGGCCGCCAAGTTGGTGCCGCACTACATTGAGGACCTCACCGCTCCGGAGGAATACGAAAAAGCGCGCCGCCGCCGTGAGGAACACGCCCTGAATCTCGCCGTCACCCCGCCGCTGCGCCCCACCAAACGAGACCGCCGTCACATCGACGCTTTCCTGGACGCCTTCGAAGCCGAAGCCGCCGCCGAGGAGAAGCAGAAAAAGTGAGAAACCACTCCCACTTTCCGGATTCAGGATCTGTCTCTCCAAGTCTCGGAGATCCTGAGCATTTTAAATAATGACGTAGCCAGCGTCCGACCCCGGAGGGGTTAAATCTTTATAGCCATAGTTTCCCGCTGACGGCTGACGGCTGAAGCCTGAAACCTGAAACCAGGTGCCTGAGCATGCGGGTGTGCATTACCGGAACCATCGGACTCAATTTGTTGTTGGGGATGGAATCGGGTGTTTTTGATAGGCACTGGTCAACAGAATGTTGACCCTCCGATCAGGGCTTTGGGACGGGTTCGTGACGAAGGAGGGTGGACATTCTGTCCACCCGGAAGTCCGCGAAGCCGGGCCCGCGGCTAGCCCATCATCTTGTCGCGTTCCAGCTTCAGGCCCATTTTACGATAGAGCGTGGCGATGGAGACGCCGAGCATGGAGGCGGTTTTTTCGCGGGAGCCTTCGTTGTATTTGAGGGTTTCGCGGATGAAGAGGCGCTCCTGTTTTTTGATGAAATCGTTCAGCTTGGTGCCGATGGGCAGGGTGTGCTTGAGCTTTTGATTTTCGTCGTCGGTGATCTCCACCTTCTGCGTAATTTTCGGAGGCAGATCGATGGGGCGGATGCGTTTGTCGTCGGCAAAGGAGCAGGCGCGCTCGATGGCGTTTTGGAGTTCGCCCACGTTGCCGGGCCAGTTGTAGTCCTGGAGGAGGCGGGCGGCGTATTTGTCCACTTCCTTCAGCGGCGAGGCGGTCAGGCGGCTGTAGTTGGACAGGAAATGGTCCACCAGGGGCGGGATGTCCTCGCGGCGGCTGCGCAGGGGCGGGATGACCATGGGAATCACGGAGACCCGGTAATAAAGGTCCTCACGGAACTTGCCTTCGCGGACGAGCTGGTCCAGCGGCACGCTGGAGGTCGCGATGAAGCGGAAGTCCAACTGGCGGGGCAGGGTGCCGTTCATGCGGCGGGTGTTGATGTCCTCCAGGAAGGAGTCCAGCACACTTTGGAGCCGCAGGGGCAGCATGTTGATTTCCTCCAGCACCACGGCGCCGCCTTCGGCGCGTTTGAAGATGGTTTGCGCGCTGGTGGCGTTGCCGAAGAGTTCCTGTTCGAGCAGATCCTCGGGCAGGGAGGAGCAGTGCAGAACCTTGAACGGGGCGTCGTGCCGGCGGCTGTTGTTGTGGAGGGTGCGGGCCACCATTTGTTTTCCGGAGCCGAATTCCCCTTCCAAAAGGACGGGGCTGTCCTTGTCGGCGATTTTTTGGACCAGCTTCAGGATTTCCTTCATCTGCGGGCTGTCGCCGATGAAATGGGTGGTGGCGGAGATGCGGACCGAGGATTCCACGGCCAGGGCGGGGGCCGGGACGATACCGTCTTTTTGGACAGCGCGGTTGATAATGCGCTGGAGGTCGTCCAGTTCAAAAGGCTTGGTCAGGTAGTCGAAGGCGCCCAGTTTCATTGCTTCCACCGCGGTTTCCACGCTGCCGTAGCCGGTGACCATGACGACCTGCGTCTGGGGGTATTTCTGGCGACATTCCTGGATGATTTGGAGGCCGTTCATGTCCGGGATGCGCAAATCCACGATGAGCAACTCCGGTTTCACCCGTTCCATCCCGGCCATGCCTTCGCGTCCGGTTTGGAAGAGCGAAACTTCATGACCCATCCGGCGGCTGACCTGCCCGATGAGTTCCAAAATGGGAGCTTCGTCATCAATGATTACAATTTTTGCCATGACCGTGATTTTTTAAAGTAATTGCGGGAAAATCCGAGTTTCAACTTTGCGCCTCTCCCTAATAATTTACAGAAACTAAACACATCGGTCAAATTTGGCGAGTGATATTTCGCACAATCGAGAAAATAGTTCGAATTTCCGCCCAAACTCTTAATTGTCAGGATTGCGAAATATAAAATTAGAGTTACTTTTTGTAATCACTAGAGGTTTTGCGAATCGGACTTTCTTGGACTTTCTTTATGCCAGGTCTGCTTCTGGTAGGACTACGGCAAAAATCGCGATGCCGGCCACGACGGTGGAATCCATGGTTGCGGAGGGCTCCGCCTTCCGGTTTACTCGCGCTCAAAATTCATGGATGAACGAGTGCTGATCCGGAACGTGCAGGTGGTCTCCCCCGGTGGGGAAACCCGCACTGGCGATGTGTTGATGGCGGATGGCCGCTGGAGTTTTCCCACCACCACGCCGGGGGATTGCCGGGTGATCGGGGGAACAGGCATGGTGCTGCTGCCAGGGTTGTATGATTTGCATGCGCATCTGCGCGAGCCCGGGCGGGAGGACAGCGAGACGATCGAGACGGGCGTGGCGGCGGCTTTGGCCGGGGGCTTCACGGGGTTGACGGCGATGCCGGACACGGTGCCGCCGGTCGACAATGGAGGCATGGTGCATAGTTTGCGGGATATTGCCGGACGGACGGCGGGATTTTCCATCGAGGTGGCGGGCTGCATCACGCGGGGGAGGCTGGGTCAGGAGTTGGCGGAAATCGGGGAAATGCAGTCCCGGGGCGCGGTGATGATCACGGACGATCCGGAGCCCGTTTCAAATCCGCAGGTGCTGCGGCGCGCGCTGCAATACGCCCGGGATTTGGGGGTGCTGGTGGCGACGACCTGCGATGTGAAGGAGCTTTCCGGTTCCGGAGCCATGCATGATGGGTCGGTTTCCTATCGGCTGGGCCTGCCGGGGCTGCATCCCTGCGCGGAGGAAATCGGGATCGCCCGGGACATCCGCCTGGCGCAAAGCTGCGGCAGCCGCATCCACATCCGCGGGGTGAGCACGGCGCGCAGTGTGGAGACCATCCGCCGCTATAAAAGTGAGGGCGTGGCGGTCACGGCCGAGGCCTTTCCGCATCATTTGCTGTTCACGGACGCCGATGTCGGAGAATATGATACGTCGTTCAAGGTCAAGCCGCCGCTGCGTCCGGAGAGTGACCGCCTGGCTTTGATCCAGGCCGTCCGGGACGGGGTGATCGATGTCCTCGCGACCGATCACACCCCGCACACCTGGTTTGAAAAAACGCGTGATTTTGGTTCCGCTCCTTTTGGAATGACGGGACTGGAAACCGCGCTTTCCGCTCTGCATGAAGGACTTATCGCCCCGGGCCGCTTGTCTTGGGAAACACTGGTCGAGCGCTTCTCCACCGCGCCGCGCCGGCTGCTGGGCCTGGAGGTGCCCGTGATCCAGGAAGGCAGCGCGGTGAACGCCGTGCTATTCGATCCCGCGCGTGAAATCACCTTTTCCCCGGAGACGCTGAAATCCCGCTCGCACAACACGCCCTATCTGAACCGCACCTTGAAAGGCAGTGTCGTGTGGGTGGCCATCGGGTCCAAGGTGATGGTGGACCGGTTGGAGCGGGCAGGGGACTGAGCGGAACTTTGTGGTTATTTTTCCGGGTTGAATCGACTAGCCGGATTCTCCGTCAGCGTCCGCGGAGGGCGCGCCGGAGTTCCTCGAGTTCCTGGTCAATGGCGGCCTCGTTTTTGTCAGGGAGGGTTTCCGCGACCTCGTCCCTGAGGTGTCTGCGAAAGCGGTCGCGGAAACGGTGGACGGCTTGCCGGGCGGGACCATCCGCCAGGCCGAGAGCCTCCCGGACCTTGGTGTAGTCCGGTTCCGAGTCGGTCAGGCCTAGGAAAGGAACGAGGGCTCGGAAATGGTGGGCACGGCCGGCGGCGGCGAAGTCTTTTTCCTGTCGGGCGAGGGCGAGCTGCAGGACACTGAGGGCCCATTGGCGGTCGAAAATCTCCTCCGGCGGCGCTTCCGGCGACAGAGCCTGCAGGGCGGTCTCCGCAGCCAGGGTGTCCAAGGGAAGCGCATGCAGCCCGCCGCCTCTTTTCTCCCGGTTGGCGTGGCGGTGATGATCCGCGATACGGCGTTGCAGCACTTTGAGGAAGAGGGTGCGCAGGCGACCGCATTCCGGGGATGCCCCGGCCAGGAGGGCGGCCCGATTTTTCAAAATGTCGTGGAAAAAGCGTTGGGTGAGGTCCTCGGCGTCCTCCGGATTCACTCCGCTGCGTCGACAAAAGGCGTAGAGCGGGAACCAGTAAAGGCGGCACAGCTCCTCCAGGGCGGCATCATCCGCCGCACCGGACGAGAGCACGAGGCTCCACCGGGTGAGGGGAAAGGCGGCGGGGGTTTCCTGGCGGGCGGACATGAATTTTACGATGAATAATGG
>JAQGPD010000279.1 GCA_028293305.1 Verrucomicrobiales bacterium
GTCAATTTACTTGACGTCAAATTACCTGGTAATTTGTTTGCTGTAATTTGTTTGGGATTGGAAGAGAAAACGGATCCAGTTACCGTTGCCGACTTTCACCCATTTTGCCCATGAAGACCGCGTTGCTTGTTTTGTTATTGCTAGTCAACCAATCCGTATTTGGGGCAGGGAGCGGGGATCAGCCCCCGCCGCCGGACTTCACCCAGGGCGGGGTGATTCCGGAAAACGCCCGTCACGACTGGAATCTCGGGGCCACGGGGCTGAGGGGGTGGATGTATTGCCACATGTTGGGGACGGATGAGGCGCGGCAGATTGCGGTGACCAGGGTGGAGGAGAAATCGCCGGCGGCTGGCGTGATGGTGGTCGGCGATGTGATTCTGGGGGTGGGCGGTAAACCGTTTTCCACGGATCCACGGCTGGAACTGGGCACGGCTTTGACGGCCGCGGAATCGGAGGCTGGCGGTGGGAATTTAAAGCTGACCCGATGGCGGGCTGGTCTCACCGAGGAGGTGGTTCTAACACTTCCCGTGCTGGGCGCTTATTCCGCCACGGCTCCGTTTGATTGCGCTAAATCGAAGCGGATTCTCGAAGAAGGCAGTGCTGCGCTGGCGGGCCGGATGGCGGAACCCGGCTACAGCAATGGGTCGGGAGGCGAACCCATCACAAGATCACTTAATGCCCTGGCGCTCTTGGCCGGGGCCAATGCAACCTATCTTCCGCTGGTGAAAAAAGAGGCGGAATGGGCGGCGGCTTATTCAGCCAATGACATGCAATCCTGGCGTTATGGCTATGTGATGATGTTGTTGGCGGAGTATGCGATGGTTACAGGAGATCAGTCTGTGCTGCCAGGGCTGCGTCGGCTGGCCATGGAAACCGCGCAGGGTCAGAGTGCGGTGGGCTCGTGGGGCCATAAATTTGCAAAACCCGATGGGCGGCTGCACGGCTATGGCATGATGAATGCGCCGGGCATTCCGCTGACCATCGGGCTGGTGCTGGCGCGGACGGCGGGGGTTACGGATCCCGCGATTGATCTGGCGATTGAGCGCAGCGCCCGGCTGTTGCGGTTCTACATTGGAAAAGGGGCCATCCCCTATGGCGATCACCACCCCTGGATCGAAACCCACGAGGACAACGGCAAGTGCGGCATGGCGGCTGTGCTATTCAACCTGTTGGGGGAAGCGGATGGCGCGGCCTTTTTCTCGCGCATGAGCCTGGCCTCCCACGGTCCGGAGCGCGATACCGGGCACACCGGCAATTTTTTTAATATGTTATGGGCGATGCCTGGGGTGGCGCTTTCCGGGCCTCAGGCCACGGGCGGGTGGATGCGGGAATTCGGCGCGTGGTATTTTGATCTGGCGCGCCAGTCGGACGGCAGCTTCCAGCACCAGGGTCCGCCGGAGCCGGGCCCTGACAGTTATGCCGGCTGGGACGCGACGGGTTGTTATCTGCTGGCCTATGCCATGCCGCTGCGGCACCTTTATCTCACGGGGAAAAAACCGGCCGTTGTGCCCCAGCCCGATGCCGCCGCCGTGCAGGCTGTCCTTTTGGAGGGCCGGGGCTGGTCGAATAAAGACCGCCACCGTTTTTATGATGCGATGAGCGATGCTGACCTCCTGACAAAACTCCGGAGCGGCTCGCCGGTCGTGCGGGAGCGTGCGGCCATGGCGCTGGGCCGCCGCAAGGGTGGGCCCGTGGCTGAGTTGACCGCGATGCTGGATGCGCCGGACTTGAATGCCCGCTACGGGGCGTGTCAGGGACTTGCGTTTCTGCGCGGCCGCAGTGCCCCAGCGGTGGATGCCCTGCTGAAAACACTGAACGATCCTGACCTCTGGCTCCGCATCAAAGCGGCGGAAGCGCTTGCCGCCATCGGGGCACCGGCCCGGAAAGCGGTGCCTCAATTGTTGGAATTGCTGGCGCAGGTGGATGAAAAAAAGGATCCGCGCGGCATGCAGCAGCGCTACCTGGCTTTTGCTCTTTTTGACGGGGATGGAATGCTGGGTCGCTCTCTCGATGGCGTGGACCCGCCGGCGCTTTTCAAGGCGGTGCGGGCGGGTTTGAAAAATCAGGATGGCCGGGCCCGCGGCAGCATCGGGTCCATTTACCGCCGGCTCGCGCTGGATGAAATCAAACCGCTGCTGCCCGCCATTTACGAGGCCATCGTGCAACCGGCCCCCAGCGGTGAAATGTTCGCCGACAGCATCCGCGTGGAGGGCCTGCGCCTGCTCGGCCAGCATCACATCCGGGAAGGCATGGACGCGCTGGTGGCCTACGCCCGCGCGCAGAATCCGTGGTCCAGCGAAAACCGCACACCCGACCTCATGAAAATCCTCCTCACCTACGGCACCCACGCCAAATCCGTGATTCCCGAGCTCACCCGGCTGGCTCATTATTTCGAAAAAGAGGAGCAGGACTTCCCGCCCCAGCTGATGCAGCAAAAAGCCGATACCGTGCGCGAGGCGATCCAAGCCATCCAATCCAGCACCGAAACCCCTACCCTGACGAATCTCCCCTAACTTGAGGATCCTTTAATTCCGAACTCAATTCCTCACGGAAATTACCCGGTAATCTGCTGCCTCGCCGCAGGGGAATACTTCAGTGAAAACAAAAAACCGGCCCTCCTGCGGACAGGAAGACCGGTTTATTGGAATCAAAAACTAAGTTTATTTGCTTCCGCCGCCAAAGCTGGCGAGCAGGCTGGGCAGGAGAGCGGAAAGGCCGGTGGCGTGATCCGCGCCTTCTTCCACCTGACCGGAAGGAGACAGTTTATCGATGATTTTAGGCAGGTATTCGGAGAGGAATCCGGAAGCTTTGGAAGGATCCACACCCAGCTTGGAGGCGAGTCCCATGACCTGCTCGGAGCCGAGCACGTTCTGGATCTGATCCGGGGAAATGGATTTGTTTTCGCCCATGCCCACCCAGGAGGAAAAGACATCACCCAGGCCACCCTGACTGAATTTCCCCATCAAGCCTTTCAGGCCGCCGTTCTGTTCCAGCAGACCGCCGAGGGCGCTTTGGATGGAGCTGGTATCTGCCCCGTCAAGAGGGTTCGAGGTTTTGCCGGTGACGGCGCCGATGAGGGAATCAAGGAGGGACATGGCTTTAGTGTATGATAATGAGGTGGTTGTATCATATTCAACAAACCTCCCTGAGGACGGGTTATTGGGTTTTGATAGCGAATGTAATGATATGGAGATTTTAATTCCCACAAGCGTTTTATGAACAAAGCAAATCCAGGAACGTCCGGGCGCTTTGGAGCTTTTGAACCTGCCGCTGATTTTGCGATCAATCCAGGTGCAAAGGCCCGCGGGCCGCCTCCTGAACCGGCCCGGGCGGCATATTCTCCACCCAGGTCCGGGCCCGGGCAGCGGCGGGGGCGGAGCGGAGGTATTCGCGGGCGGTGCGGGCGGAAGCGGTGCGGGCGACCCGCGAATTAGCCTGCACCCGCATCACCTGGGAAATTGCAGCCACCTGGAAAACTGCTGTGTCAAATGACCACCCAGCAAGTTACCCGGCAATTTGTTTGCAATTTCCTCACGGCTTGCAGCCGACGCCGCCGCGCGTAGAACTGGGGGATGAACTGGGAAACTCTCTGGCAATGGCTCCAATCTCTCGAATGGCATCGGCTCGTGCCGGAACTGATAGGAAAATTCACCGGCGTGGTGCTCGGATTGCTCGGCAGCTGGTTCCTCATCTTCCGCAAACGGCTGAAGGCCTTGGAAAAACTCAAGGCCGGCGACAGCGATGATGTGCTGTTCCAGATGCATACCCTGCAACCCTTGCCGGGCACCAGCGATGTCGCGCTGCTCTTCCGCAACGTCTCGCCACGCCTCACCATCCATCTTCTCTACGACAATGCCGTCGTCCAGGAGGAAGTCCGCCGCCTCGCGGATCACACTTCCATGAAAAGCCCGGTCCTCAAAACAGAAGGCACGCTCGGCTTCGAAATCCTGAACGACGCCTTCGGCCACATCGCCGGCCAGCTGGCCGGCATGCCCTTCCCGCGCGCCACCTGGCTCTTCGCCATGACCTGTGAGGACCGCGCCATCGTGCGGAAAAAATGCATCCGCTGCTTCCTCGTCCGCCCGGAGGATTTGGAGCGGTTCCTCGACTGGGCCTGGTGCCGGGATCATGTCAGGGTGGAAAAACCCTGGCACTGGTTCCGCATCGTAGCCCTGCACCAGATGGCCCGCGACTGGCACGCCCAGCGCAGCGCCGCCGCGACCGGTGAATCCGCCCAGGCCAACCGCATGCCCCTCGTCAACGACCAGGAAAAACACGACCGCATCCGCGAAATGTCCGTCGGCCTCAATCCCGCAGAAACCGCCATCGGCACCCCCTATCAAATCCCCTGGAACGAACACCTCGCCAGCATGAAAGAACTCGGCCTCCCCCTGGAAAAGCAGCCGCCCCCCCCCCCGTTCAACCCGGCGGCCCCCCGGAATCCATCCGCCACATTTGATTTTTGATCTGGCGAAGTGGGGAATTC
>JAQGPD010000282.1 GCA_028293305.1 Verrucomicrobiales bacterium
CCATCCTTGGTTTTGTGTTCTCCGATTCTCCCGCGCAGTGCCTCCAGTTCTCCCTTTTTTGGCGGGTGAGGAGGATGGCGCAACTCTGAATCGTGCTCGATTTCGGAAATTTGCCGCACGTTGAACCCAATCGGTATCAGCGGCTTTAGAACCCCAAAAATCGATAATTGATAGGAAACGCGTTTGATGGTGCCTTCGTTCATAACGGTTGTTCAGGCGCCGGCATTGCTTTTGCGGGTTGCGGATGGACGCGGGGTTGAAGTTTCAGTCGTAAAGAGCTTTCCAACAAAAAGGCACCCACCTCAGTTGCCAGCCGCGCCATGTTTTTCCGTGAGCCTTCGCCCCGAAACGTTCGGGCGGTCCGGAGGATGCGCGGGGTGATAACATTCATGGGTTTGATCATCGGGAAAGAAACCAACCTCATTCCGTCATAACAGAAACCCGTGCCCGACGCAATTTCAAACTGTGGCAAACCTCCGAAAAACAAAACGCCCCCCCCGTGCCGGAGGATGGAAGTTCAGTCAGGAAATACAAAGCAAGCCGGGCCCACCCGCAAGCCGCAGCCCTCCGGGACCTGCGGCTGCTTCCTGCCGCCCCCCCGCTTGGCCAACCCCCGGATTTCTAAATTTCTCAATTTCCAGATTTTCAGATTTCCAGATTTCCAGATTTCCAGATTTTCTCCGACCCTCACTTATTCTCCGAAAACCCACTCGCAATCAACGCCTCTATCTGCGCCATGGCGTGCTCGGCGTCCTCCCCTTCGGCGGTGACGGTCAGCTTGGATCCGAAGCCTGCCGCCAGCATCATCAGGCCCATGATACTCTTGCCATTCACCTGCTCGTCATCTTTTTCCACCCAGATCTCCGCTTTATGCGCACTGCTCACCTTCACAAACATAGCCGCGGGACGGGCGTGAAGGCCAAGCTTGTTGGTAATCGTGAATTCTCTCGTCAGCATAGTCCCAAAAATGACCGCCATCAACGGGCCAGCAAGGGCGGATGGCGAAAATCCGAAAATTTAAAAACCTCAACTGATCCGCTGTTCCTCCATGGTCCGCAGCAGGTTTTTCCCGAACTCCACGGCACTGTGATGCCCGAAACTCCGCAACTTTTGCTCCAGCGCCGCCACCTCCACCAGCCGCGCCGTGTCCCGCCCCGGTCCCACCGGCAGCTCGATCAAGGGCACCTCCCGGTCCAGCACGGAAAAATGCCTGACCTCCATGCCCAGCCGGTCCATTTCCGGAAAACTCTCCAGCGGTTTTAAATAAACCACCAGGTCCAGGCGCTTCCGGATCCGCATTGACGCCGCGCCGAATAACAAAGGCACATTCACCACCCCGATCCCCCGCACCTCCATGTGGAACCGCCCCAGCTCCGTGGACGACCCCTCCAAATCCCGGCCCTCCGGCGCGCAAAACTTCACCATGTCATCCGCCACCAAGGCCGCCCCGCGCTCCAGCAGGCCCAGCACCGCCTCGCTTTTTCCCGCGCCGCTGTCGCCTTTGATCAAAACCCCGATCCCTTTCACATCGACCATGCAGCCATGCTCCGTCGTGGTCGGCGCGAATTCCCAATCCATCCACAAGGTGCACGCATTGATAAACCGCATGGTGTCCAGCGTCGTCCGGAACACCGCCACGCCCGCCGCTTCGGCGATTTTCAGCATGCTTTCCGGCATGCGCCGATTCCGGCACACCACCACGCACGGAATCTCGCAGGCGCACATTTCCTCAAACCGCTTCGCCTGCTCGCGCTCCGGCAATGCCCCCAGATAGGCAAACTCGGAATTCCCTAACACTTGGATCCGCTTATACGCGAAATACAAATAAAACCCCGCCAGCGCCAGCCCCGGCCGGTTGATCGACGGCTCGAAAATCTTCCGCTCCAGTCCCGCTTTCCCTCCGATCAATTCCAGATGCAGGTGCTCCCCGTGCTTCCGGAAAAAATCCCCGACCAACAAATGTTTGATGCGTTTGACCTTCGCCATATCCCGCACCCTCTCTCAATCCGCCCCGTTCAGCAACCGCCCACCCGATCCCCCGTCGGCGAAAATGAAATCACCGCCGAAAATCCCCCGCAATGAGGCGCTCCCAACCGCGGGCAGACCTCCAGATCCGGAAACACCACCGCCTCCCCGGCGCCCGCATCGCCTCGATTTTTCAACGCCTTCCACCCTGACTTCCAAACTGCCGCCACCTGCCCGATTCCTCCCGCCACCCGGCCCTTCCATCCGCCCGCTGCCAGCCCGCGTTTTTTCCAAGCCACCAGCCCGAATCCCACCGCCATCGCCCCCGCCACCCACGCTAGGATAATCATCAACGTCACCGCCCAAGGCCGCCGTGCCGCCGCCTCCTTCACCGACGCCGCCTCCCTGCCCGCGTCCGCCCCCGCCAGACTCCGCGTCCTCGCCAGCCAATGCAGCCGGACCGACATTTTATAGCAAAATCGCTCCAACTGCTCGGCCGACCCGGAAACCCTCCCCGCCTCCGCCACCGCCGCATCCACCACGCCCCGCAGCAGGGACTCCCCATAACTCAGCCGCGCCCCGCTTCCAAAAATCGCCAAAGTCCGCTCCGGCTGACCATAAAAATAAAACACCAGAAGCGCCTCCTCCGACTCCCCGAACCACCGCCGCCGCAGCGCCTGCGGATCAAATTCAGCCGGCAGTTGCTGTCCGGGACCAAAAACCAGCACCGTCGTCCGGAAAACGCATTGCTCATTCAGCCACCGCTGCACCAGCGACTCCATCTGCTCCTCGCTCCGCGCCACCAAATGCTGCGGATCCACAAAAACCCGGCCCGGCCGCTCACCGGTGTAAAGCGCCAACAATTCCGCCCCCAGCGGCACCGCCGCAGGCTCCCCCGCTTCCCCCCGGACCTTCCCTCCCGCCAGGCGCAAGGCCTCATCCCGGATCAACGGCCCCTGTTGAGGCTCAGGCTCCTGCGCCCACAAGGACTCCGGAAAAAGTCCCCCGCCATGATTCGCCGGCCTCATCCCGGACACGACTTCCAGTTCCTCCCGGCTCATCCATTCCGGCAGCTCGGACAAGGATTCATGCCAGGGAATCACCTGCTCCGGCAACATATCCGGCGTCTCCTCCACCTCTCCGACCGCCACCCGCCCCGTGTCATCCTGCAAGGCCCAGGCACGGCCCGCCGTCGCCGACAGTCCCCATCCCAATAACAGGAAAACACGCAAAATCCGGATCATCGGCGTTTCGGATTGTTCCGTTTCCCCCCCGACAAAGCGCGCACCATCCGCGTCGTCCGACCCGGCGTTCCCGCACCCGGCTTTTTCCCTTTCGCACCGTCCCGCCCCCCGCCGCTTTTCGCCGCTGGCGTGACTCCGGTCGCAACCTCGGCCTCGGCCTCGGATTCGGCTCCTGATCCCTCAGCATTTTCATCAAGTTTCCGCCCACGCGACTCTCCTTTCACTTTCATCGCGCGCATCGGCTCGTTCTTCCCGGACTTGGCACCGTCGATTTCAAGAGCTTCCCCCGCGCCCACTTCCGATTCAGCTTCGCCTTCCGCCAAGCCTTCCGACGACGCCACCTCCGCAAAATCCATCCCCGTCCCTTCCCCGGTCCGCACCAAGGGGGGAAAGACCTGCAATCCGGTCCATTCCGCTGGAACCGGTGCTTGGAAGCGCTCCGGATGCCGGTTCGCCTCCTTCGCCTTTTTCTTCAAAATATCCGTCAAACCCGTCACCACCGCGCCCAGTCCCGCCGCCCATTCCGCCCGCCCGAACTCCCGGGCCGCGCCGCGCAGCACCCCGTCCAACTCGTCCTGGCTCAACAGGTTCTCAATAAAATAACCACCCGTCAGCACCGCCGATCCCGCCGTCGGATTCACCACCAATAACAACCCCCGCTCATTGGGCTGCAAGGCCTCGGCCTCCGCCACCGCCGCGTGATTTAAGAGCCAGAACGCGAACTGCCGCGGACTCGCCGGCGGCGGCAACGGCCCCACATACACCAGTAAAAACAGCTGTGGGAACCGGCGGCCAAATGCCTCGATCCACTCCAGGCAATCCGCCCGCTCCTGTTCACAAAACATCCCCTCCACATCCATCAAGCGCTCCGCCACCACCGATTCCCTGCCATAAAACCCGCAGGCATCCTCCATCGAATAGCCACAATGCGGACAAGACGCCGCTCCCGGTGCCACTTTCTGCACACATCGAGGGCACTTCATGGAAATCCGCTCGTTCAATCCGGTACAACAATAGCCGCACTCCCGCCCGTCAAATGATCAGCAACC
>JAQGPD010000326.1 GCA_028293305.1 Verrucomicrobiales bacterium
GATCGCGGCTGGCGTTTCCATGAAGGTCCACGCCGGCGTCCACGACGAAAACCGTGGTGCCGTCGGCCTGGATGAGCTCCAGGGAGCAGGGCTTCGTCATGTCGCGTTTGATGGCGGAACTGGAGGTCGGATAAAGCGGATCCGTGGTGCCGGAGGGGATGGTGCCGTTTGGATAGGCCCCGAACATGTCGCCGCTTTTGATAACAAGTGAAAGGGCCGGAAGAGTGCGCAGGGCGGTGGCGATGCGTTCGCGGTTGGTGCGGCCGTTGACGGCGTCGATGGCGCCGGCGTTGTTGTATTTGGTGGGGTCGGCATAGACCTTCGGATCCATGCCATAGTCGGCGGGCACCTGGCCATTGGTCAGGTTGTTGGAGCCGGCGGCGGTGCCGGTGGGAAAACCGGCGAGGGTCTGGGCGGACACGATGGTGCCGTTGTTGCCCCAGGCGATGGGGAGCGGGCTGCCGCCGGGGGCGGGCGGCTCGGGGTTCGTGTTGTCGGTGGTCAGGGACGGATTGTTATAAGGCGGACTGGGTTGATTGACGACCGTGTCAGGAAACAGATAGGTGTGGGTGACGGTGCGGCTGGGAACTTTGCCGGTGCCGAAGGCGGCGAATCTGAGAACGGTGGTGCCGGTGATATTGAGCGGTCCGCTGTAGGCGGGGCTGGCGGCGAGGGGCACGCTGCCGTCCAACGTATAACGGATAGTGGCGGCGGCATCCTGACAACTCAGAACCGTGGCGAAGGGCGCGGTGAAAAAGCCGCGCTGCACGCTGGCGGTGGGATCAGGGGTGAGACTTGTGAGGGCGCTGTCGCCGTTGGCCACGCCGATGGGGGCGGGCGGGACGGTGGGAGCGGGAGCGCCGGCGTCCGTGGAGGGTGGGGTGTAGGCGCCCTGGGAGAGGGTGGCGGGACGGAAGTAACGCGGCGCGCCGTCGGAAACCTGGGCTCCATAACTGTAGTCATAACGTTGCGCCGGGTAGTCGATCCAGGCGCTGACGGGCACAGGCACGGTGGCGGAGCTGTCAGGGGGAAAAAGCGCCAGGGTGCCGCCATTGGCCGCGAGGGAGAAATTCGTGTGGAGATTTCCGGAAGCGGGTTTGCGGTTTTTTTCGGAGGCGAAGACAATGAGGCGGGCACCGGCGGCGATGGTGCGGGCGGGGAAAATCCAGTCGTCCGGGGCGTCGGTGTCATCCGTCAGGCTCCAGCCGAGGAGGTTGACGGGGGAGGCTCCGGGATTGTGGATTTCGATCCACCCTGACAAGTCCCAGTTTTCGTCACGGGTGCCGTCGGCGTCCGATCCGACGGCGACGGCGCTGCCGCCGTTGGAGGCCATGAATTCGGTGATACGCAGTTGTCCGGCGGAGGCGGCTTTGGTGGCGTTCCATGGGGTGCCGGCGAAGGCATTTCCAGCGATGTCGGCGATGCCATGCGCGGGGGACCAGGTGAAGGCGACCGCACCGTCCGCAGGCGCGGGGAAGCTGAATAGGTAAGGGCCGGCGGCGTCTCCGGTGAACGAGGTGGCGGGGTTTCCATTGATGAGGAGATCGCCCGCGTCCACGCCGGTGACGGGCTCGCTGAACATGACGGTGGCACGCGTCAGGACGCCGACAGTGGAACCGGGTATCGGCCGGACGTCATCCATTTCCTCACCGGGATTGGAGGTGCGGATTTTCCCGAAAGCGGGGGCGATGGAATCTGTCAGGCTGTAGGTCCAGCCTCCGGAGGGCGCGAACTCCCCGGTGCCGATGCCCGCGATGCTTTGGTCCACATCCCAACCCAGCGACACCGCGCCGGAGGGCGGCTGCGGGAAGGTGAAAATGTAGGGGCCGGCGCCGGATCCGCTGACGGAATCCGTGAGTTCGCCATTCACTCCCAAATCCGTGGCGGCGACGCCGGTGACGGGCTCGGTGAAAGTGACGCTGACAGATGTCAGGACGGAAACCGTGGTGCCGGGAGCCGGGACGATGGCGGAGATTGCGGGCGCAGCAAACAAGCGGCCGGGGCCGGAAATCCAGCAGGCGGCGGCAGCGATGAGGAACGGGGCGCGGAGTTCAGGACGGAACATGAAGCCAGTCTGAGGAAACCTGCCGCAAAAAGCGATACTAAAAAAGGCAACCCGGATTGGGTAGGGGATAGGCTGTGGCATCGGTTCCGATTAATTCACCGGACACACTTGCTTCGCGGTCTGAGGGCTGGCGCGGAAATCCGTTTCATCTCCACGATTCGTGATTCGCTGATCTTTTCACGTGCCCTCCGACTTCAGTAACGGATCAAGGCGACATGGGAGTCACCACATGACCACCCACTTTTCAATGTGTAAATCGATAGGAAAGAGGGCATTGGAGCTATCCTTGATGATGTTTCCCTCGTGAGCATCCGCAACAATGGTTCCATCGGGATACTGGAATTTGTTGGTGTGGGTGTTCACACAATTTTGCATATCAAACCACGCCAGGATCTCCTCCATGGACGGAGAGCTGCCACGGATGAATCTTTGGGACATGACCAGTGAAGCTCCATCAGGCCCGCTCATCACCCCTTCCAGCCGCATATCATCCCTGAAGAGCTGATTGCACCAAATAACATTCTGAACATAGTCCTTCAAATACCACGTGTGGCCGAAGTGTGGCGCCTTGGTGATCTTGTAAACCCGGCCTGCCCGCTGATGATAAAAGACCCGATGCTCAAGTCCGCTCTCAAGTTCCTTGAATCCTTGGAGGGCATTCAGTAATTCACGGGGCAACCATTTGCGCCCTGTTATTTCCGCCCATTGTAGAAGGGATTCGGACTCGGCACGGAACCATTCCTCCGCATCTGACGATGCGCCTGCTCCGCGGTCATATGCTTCTGCGCATAGGAGGAGCTCTCGCAACGTGCTTTCCACATCTCCTCGGGGGTCAATACCACCACATTCACCGGTCGGGCTGGACTGTTCCTCTTCATTGTCGGAATGGGGGTTCAAAGATTGGGCTTCCTATGCCTGTTCCCCCCATACTTCCGCGAATGGGCTTGCATCGTCAACCCAACATCAGTGCAATCGATTTCATTTTTAACAAGTCTTCAGGGGCTGTTTTACTCCGGGCCATCCCGGGAGGGAGGTTGGTTGGAAAAGGGCTTCCCGAAACATGGCAAAAGTGCCGGCGGTCGGACTCGAACCGACAAGAGAATTACCTCAACAGATTTTAAGTCTGGTGCGTTTACCATTTCGCCACGCCGGCGGGTGCGGGACTTGGGGGAGTGTGGCGCGGTCCGGGGCGGTCTGCCAGCGGTTTTCGTGGGGGGGGGGCGGCGGATGGTGGGACGTTAAGATC
>JAQGPD010000335.1 GCA_028293305.1 Verrucomicrobiales bacterium
TGCTGCTGGAGGCGCGGACCGAGACATCCTGACCCATTTTGTTCACCACCGTCAGCCGCACCGCCGTGAATCCGGAGGGCGGCACGGAATCAAAAACATGCTCCACCTCCAACGTCGATCCGGAGGCTTCATCGAACAAAAAGGTCTGCACATGCTGCGCCTCCGCCGGGCCCGGCAACAACCAAGCCAACAGCATCGCCGGGAAAAAAAGGAAGCGGGGCAGAACAGGCGGCATGGATGACGGGAAATAAAGGTTCTGTCAGGAACAGGCAAGGATTTCCATACGGAATTTTTTTCAGATGCCGCCCGCCGCCGCCGGTCCCCCCGCGGTCCGGGTCACCGTCCTCGGCATCGCGCCCGCCGTCACCGGCACCTCCTGCAAAATCGCCGCCACCACATCCGCCGTGGTCCGCCCCTCGATCCTCGCGCTGTAATCCAGCACCACGCGATGCCCCAGCACCGCCTGCGCCAGATCCTGCACGTCCTCGAATCCGGCATGCGGCCGGCCCCTCATGAGCGCGCGGGCCTTCACCGCCGAAGCCAGACTCAGGGCCGCCCGGGGGCTGGCTCCGAACTTCACCTGCGCCGCCGCCGCCGACTGCCCGGCGTGGGTGGCGTCCACCACCCTGGCAATATAATTCGCCACCACTTCCGGCAAAAACACCCGCCGCACCAAGGCATGCAGCCCCGCCAAAACCTCACGCGACATCACCGCCTCCACCTCCGGCTCCACCCCCAGCTCGCGGTCCCTGACAATCCGCTCCAGCGTGGCCGCATCATTTCGCCGCACCTCCAGCTTGAACAAAAACCGGTCCACCTGCGCCTCCGGCAAGGGATAGGTCCCCTCCAACTCGATCGGGTTTTGCGTGGCCAAAACAAAAAACGGATCCGGCAGGACATGCGTTTGCCCCAGCACGGTCACCCGGCGTTCCTGCATGGCCTCCAGCAAGGCGCTCTGCGTTTTCGGGCTGGCGCGGTTGATTTCGTCCGCCAGCACCAGATTGGAAAAAATGGGTCCGGGTTGAAACACGAACGCCCTGCCCTGCGGCGTTTCCTGCAGCACCGGGTTTCCCGTGATATCGCCGGGCAACAGGTCGGGGGTGAACTGGATGCGCTTCGTCTCCAGTTGCAGCGCCTTCGCCAATCCCTTCACCAGCTCCGTTTTGCCCAGACCCGGCAGGCCCTCCAACAAAATATGGCCGCGCGCGAGAAGCCCGCAAATGGTCAGGTCAATCAACTCCTCCTTGCCGAAAAGCACCGTTTGCAAAGCGGACCGCAAAGCCTGAACCGCCGGGGCGGCCGATGCGATTTCAGAATCAGAGGCATAATCCATAACGCAAACCAAACCATACCCCGCGCCGCGCGCAACGCGGGAAATCCCGCGCGTCCTTCCTGGGAAGTGCGTTCGGTTTTGACATCAGGAAAGTGTTCGGGCAAATTACGTTATGTTCCCTCCGCTGTCCTTGGCCATCCTGCCATTATACGCTCTCCTCCTGCTGTGGGTAATCATGATCCTTCAGCTGTGCGCCATGAATTATTACTATGGTTTTACAGAAGGACAGCGTCAGGAAATCGCATTGAAACATCAGAACCGCTTCGAACGGTTTCTCAGGCCGGTGAAGACCATCATCATGACCTGCGGGGTCTACATCTTAAACTTTGCCGGGAAATGGGGTCAGCCTCCGTGGTTGATTGCCGGTATCAGCGGACTGTGGCTGGCGCTGGCTGTGGGACTGCTGACAATGACAGCCTGGTGGCACCTGAGAGGGCTGCGGCGCTTGGCGGATCACGGTGCTGCCCTTGGCTGGAAACTTCCGGCCTATCACAGCATCCATGTTTTCACCTGCATCGCCGGATTAAGCTTTCTGGGGATAGTCGTTTACAAGCTGGCACGGGGCTCTGGACTGTGAGTGTCCTTGGCAAAAACTGACGATTTTTTTCGCTAGGATTGCTTTGTGATGGAATCTTAAAATTATTTTTTTACGTGATATTTTGCGGAAATGGAAATCCGGGGAAATGGAAACACACAGGCCAGAGGCCTGTGCTCCTTTATATTTTTGGAAAGGGTGCCTAACGCAGAATAAAAGGCTGGCCCATTTCCTTGAGGAGCTTCTTTTCCTCGGCCAGATATTGGTCGCCCAGACGGATGAGCCCGCCGCCTTCGCGGAATTCCTTGAGGAAGGCGTTGACCCCTAGCCGCAGCGCGTCATTGCCTTTCCGGATGCCGATGGCCCACGCTTCCTCCACGAACGGTTGCAGGATGGCGCGGGTGGTGGCGGCGTTGGCCTGACAATATTTGTAGATGCTCAGCTGATCGTATAAAAACGCATCCGCGCGTCCCTGGGCGACTTCCAGCGCGCAGGTCGCCTCGCCATCCAGAGCGCTCACGGTGGCGCCTTTCAGATTTTCCCGCGCCCAGGTTTCGCCGGTGGTTCCCAGCTTGGCGGTGATGCGGATGCCGGGTTTTTTTAAATCCTCGATGGATTGGATGGGGGAGTCCTTGGCGACCAGAATCGCCAGGCCGGTGAACGCGTAGGGGTCTGAAAAATCGATGGACTGCGCGCGGACGGGATTGGACGTCATGCCGGAAATGATGAGGTCGATTTTCCCTGACTGAAGCGCGGGGATCAGCCCGTCGAAGGCATAACTTTCCAGTTTGAGCGGCCGCCCCAGTTTCTTCGCCAATTCCTCGGCCATGCGCACATCCACGCCGTCGGGTTCGCCTTTTTCATTTTTGAATTC
>JAQGPD010000379.1 GCA_028293305.1 Verrucomicrobiales bacterium
TGAAGCTGTAGCGGGCGGACCAGTCGATGATGCGGTCGGCGCTGATGTGGGCGACTTTCTGGGTGCGCGCGGTATCCGCGAAAACCTCGACCTGCTCGCGGAATTTGAAAAGCTTCTGCCTGATGAAAAGGATCACGCGGCCGGTGGCGTCCGTGATGGTGATGGAGGGGGCGAAGGCGAGAATTTTGAAACTCATGCGCAGGGGAAACTGCGCGTTTTGGAGGATCGGCATCATGTCCTGCGGCAGGGGCGGCATGCCGGAATGAAGGGGCGGGGCGTAGGGATTGGGGGAGTCTGGTGTCATGGGGGGATTATCGTTGAGAATGAAGGAATTGCAGGTGCTAATTCTGGTTACGGCTTGGGCGCGGACTGGAGTCCGCGGATTGGAGGCATGGCTTGGTGGCGCGGGATCGCAGGTTCCAATTATAGTCGCGCATCGAAGGCGCGGATTGAAGATGTGGATTGCAGGATCCCCATGCAGCCCCGGCTTTCAGGGCTCGGTTGCACGCGGGGAGGGAAAGCCGGGGCGGAGCGGGCCGGGGTGCCGGGGAACAAGGCCGGGACGGGCCTTGCTAGGCGGACTCGGTTAGGATACCTTCGTTCAGGCGGTATTTGCGGGACATGCGGGCGGCCAGGGCGGCGTCGTGGGTGACGAGGACGAGGGCGGTGCCTTCCTCGGAATTCAGGTCCAATAACAATTCCATGAGGCGACCGGCCCCGGCGGCGTCGAGGGCTCCGGTGGGCTCGTCGGCGAGGAGCAGGCCGGGGTTGCGGATGAGGGCGCGGACGACGGCGACGCGTTGCCGTTCCCCACCGGAAAGCTGGGCGGGTTTTTTGTCAGTGTGGGCACCCAGACCCACCCGGTTAAGCAGGCGCCTGGCGCGCTCCAGCGATTCCTCCGCATCCGGGCGCGTGGCTCCGCCAAGGGTGGGGATGAGGACGTTTTCCAAGGCGGTGCACTGCGGGAGCAGGTGGTGCATTTGAAAAATGAAACCCAGCTTTTCCGAGCGCAGGGCGCTGAGGGCTTTTTCATCGCCGTAGGGCACGTCGGATCCAAACAGGCGCACGCTGCCCCTGTCGGGTTCGTCCAGGGTGCCCAGCAGATTGAGGACCGTGCTTTTCCCGCAGCCGCTGGGGCCGGAAATGGACAGGGTCTCGCCGGCGGCGATGGTGAGGTTCAGTCCTGACAGGACGCGTTGTTCCGGGGAGTCCGGCGCGGCGCGGTAGGCTTTGGTAATGTTGGTTAGTTCTGCGATCATCGGCGTTCCTTGATCCATCGGCGGGCTTTGAATTCAAAACGCGGAAGTGTGCCCTGCGGAACCACTTCCACATCCATTCGTAGTTGAAAAGTATCGCGCAGAGCGAGCGCGATGCGGTCGGCGACGGAGGGATCGCGCACGGTGAGCGGGACCTCCACCACGACCTTCAGGTCCAGCAAGTGCCCCTGCCGGACCTCGCGGACCTGGTATTCCATGACTTCCGGGAAGCGCCGCAGCACGGCATCCACGGCGGTGGGGTAAATATTCACGCCGCGCACGCAGATCATGTCGTCCAGCCGGCCCAGGATGCCGCCTTCCAGGCAAAGTCCGCCATCCGGCGCATAGGCCTTTTTCACAAGATCGCCGGTGCGGTAGCGCAGCATGGGGCTGCCGAGCCGGTGAAGCGTGGTCAGGACCAGCTCGCCGGTCTGGCCCTCCAACACTTCCTTGCCGGAGGCCGGATCCAGGATTTCCGCAAAATAAGCATCCTCCAACACTCGCAGCCGTCCGGAGTCCTGCGGGTCCTGATAGCTGACGGGGCCGGTTTCAGTCAATCCATGGTGGTCCAGCACCTGGACGCCGGGCCACAGTTTCGCGAGACGCGCGCGGATTTCCGGTTGGCTGCCCCCGGGCTCGCCGGCGACCACTATCCTGCGCAAGGCCCACGAACCGGCGCGGAGGGTGTCGTTCTGCTCCTTCAACTCGCCAAGGTGCATGGCGTAGGTGGGCGTGGTGCAAATGACGGTAACCCGATGATCCAGCATGAGTTGCAGCCGGGAATTCGTGCTCATGCCGCCACCGGGGATGACGAGACAGCCGATGCGGCTGGCGGCTTCGAAGGCGGTCCAAAATCCGAGAAACGGCCCGAAGGAGAACGGGAAAAACAACCGGTCCTCGCCGGGCTCGATGCCGAATTCATCAAAAATCTGCTGCCACAGCCCCAGCATGCCGCCCCAGTCATCCCGGCTGTCCAGCCATGTCAGGGGCGGGCCGGTGGTGCCGCTGGTTTGGCAGAAGCGGGTGTAGTTTTCCAGAGGATAGGTGTGGTTCGATCCATAAGGCGGGAAATTTTCCCGGTCCTGCACCAACAGTTTTTTCGTCATCAGGGGACACCGCGCCGCATAATCCTCCAGAGACACCGCCACGGCCACATTCATGAGGCGGCGGCGGTGGAAGGCGTTGGTCATCTGCACCGTGTCCAGCAGGGCGCGCAGGCGTTCCCATTGCCGCAGACGGATGGCGTGGCGGGCGCGGTCGATCTCTTCGCTGCGGAGCACGGGGATGAAAAATAATGGGGAAAGCCGTGGCGGGATGCCTTGTTAGCTACACGTTAAGGGAAAACCGATCCTAGCTGACCTGCCAGGCGCGCGTGGTCACGTCCACATAACCGGGAGCCACCTGGGAAACCACGGGCTGCACCACGGCAGCCGCGGGAGGCCCGGCGGGCTTGGCGGGCGCGGCGCCGAGCGGCCGGTATTTCATCACCATGGCGACCCCGGCAGCGGCCAGGATGATGCCTCCGTAAAATTGCCAGGGAGTGACTCCCCAGACCCCGTCCTTGGTGATGCTGACAATGGCATTCACGATCGGGGCACCTGCAAAAACAATGGCCGGCACGAGAAGCACCAGTTCCTTGGACTCCACCGGACCGCGTCCGGAGCTGAGGCCCATAAGCAAAAAGTAAGCACCCACGGCGCCCGCAAGACCGGCCAGGAAACTCCACGTCAGGCCGCCCGAAGGAAAGGTCATGGGAGTGCCCTTGGCCTTCATGACCAGCAGCGGGCCAACAATGCCGACCACAAAATAGGCCACGCCCACCAGCAAAAAGGCCTTCATGCGCGAGCCCACATCCGGAGGACCGCCGGGGTTCATCAACAGGCTGCCCTTGTGCAAAAGGACACTATACAGGCCCCAGCAAACGACGGTGCCCAGGGCGTAAAGCAATGCGGTGTTATTCATCTTGGAAGGATTCACGGAATAGGAGGGTTGGGGAAAATTGGGAAAAATAGGAAATTGGGAAATTGGGAAATTAAGAAATTAAGAAATTGGGAAATTAAGAAATTAAGAAATTTGGAAACTGGGGAAATTGGCGGGGGGCGTTGCGGGGTGGTCCTTGGGAATGCTGACGATTGCGGCCGGAGCGGCGGGAATTCCCGGTTCAGGTCGGATGGCGGGGCAGCATTTCAGGGGGCGCGCAGGAGATACGTGCGCGGAAGTTGTCAGGGATCGCCGTGGCGTGCATTTCCCTGGTTCCGGGGTCGGCTTTCACGGCCACGACCACCAATTCCCCCCGTGCGGCGAGTTTCCGGTGGGCGGCATCGTCCGGATTTTTCCAGAAAAAGAAGTCGAACCGGATGGCCTTGGACCGCATTTCGGCCACCAGCAACTCCACCTCGAATTCCTCCTCGAACAGCAGCGGCTGCCGGTATTCCGCCGAAGCCTTCAGCCGCGGCCAACCCGTGCTGGTCTCCGTGGCCCCGTGCTGCATGGGATGCACCGACAGCCCCAGCGAGCGGTAAAACGCATGCTCCGTCTCCTCCATCCAGCGGAAGAAATTCGAAAAATGCGCAATACCGGCGAGATCGGTCTCCGAAAAGAGAACCCGGCGGCGGTGCTGGTAATGATAGGACATGGCAGGAAAGGGAGTCCCAGCTTCCCCCGCCGGGTCCCGGGCGCAAGCGCCAAGCGGTCCCGGGCAGCTTTTCACGGGATTGGCAAGGCGGTTCATGCCAGCTGAACTCCTTGCGCGACATCACTCCGCGCCAGCATCCCGAGCCAGCATTCCGAGCCAGCATTCCGCGCCAGCATTCCGCGCCAGCACTCCGCGACATCACTCCGCGACAGCTTTCCGAGCCAGCATTCCGCGGACCCGGTTGCGAAGTTTTCCAATTCCGTCCGTTCGCGGCCTACCCACAAATAAAGCGCCATTAGAGCAGTTTGAACATTGCCGTAGCCGCCAGACCTCTGCAACATCAGGCCCGGAGGGCTGGAATCTTATAGCCACCGACATCCGAAAATGATCAAGCTCCGGAGGAGCGGCATATTCTCTCCCGATGAAGCCGGATGTCGCTCCTCCGGAGCTGAAATTCAACGGGTGACTATGGCTAGAAAGATTTAACCCCTCCAGGGTCGGACGCTGGCTACTTCATTATTTAAAAGGCTCCAATATCCACCGAACGGATCAGCCAAGTCATCGGTCACCCGCCCGGACCTTTCAAGATGCGGAAATATTGCTGAGCGTGCCATCCTATTCCGTCTATTGCCCCGCCGGTTCCGGAGTCAGAGTCAGGCCCGTTGCTTCCCGGGCGACTTTGGATTCCGGGCTTTCAAAGATGATATTCACGAGGATTCCATGTTTGAAAAGGTGGTGTGTCTTTAATTCCCCGGACCGGGTCCACTCCTTGAGTTCGCCATGCCAGCGCTCCTCCGCGTCGAATCCGGCGGTGGATTCCACCGTCCCGTCCTCATACCAACGTTGATAGGGCCCCTCGCCTTTGTCGTGGGCGTTGAGGCCGAGTTCGAATTTCATCCGTCCGTTTTTATGCCAGGCCGCGGCGTATTTTGGAATGCCGGACTCGTAGCGGCGCAAGGTTTTGGCGGTCCCGTTTTTGAAAAGCACGATCTTGTCTCCATGGCGTTTCCCCTCCCGCCAGGGTTCCTTTTCCTTCGCCAACCACGGCTGATCCGGAAAAGGCGTGATGGCTTCACCGGTGAATGGTTCCGCCGCGCCCGGCAAATACCCCATGCCATCCGCCCGGATTTCCACCACGACCGGCGTAATGGGCGTCCGGTCATCGGATTTTTCAGAAGTGGCGGATTTTTCGGGTCCGGCGGGTTGGGCGGGAACGCTTCCCGAAGCTGGGGGCGATTCCGACGGATTGCAGGCCACCAGCAACGTGCCAACGGCCACACTGGCGAAGATTGCCGAAAATGAAAAAGCGTTCATTTTTTGATCATACTCCGAACTCTCCTATTCTCAAGCACTTGTGCGGATTCCTCCTCGACACGGATGGAGCGCGCGTCTTCTCGACCGGTCCTGACCGTAATTTTGTGGGACTGGCCGCCCGTGGAACCTGAAACCAATCGGCTCCGGGGCCCATTTTCTGCTGGAAGCTGGAAGAGACCAAGGTAAGAAGGAAAGCGGTCAGCACTATAAATCCATTCGCCACGGACCGGATGCCTCATTTTGAACAGTCGGAATTAAGATTTGCCTGATCTTTCAAAAGAATTAATAATGTCCCGAATTCCCTTTTTCCACCTTTCATGACTGATCTTCCCTTCCCCTTCCGGGTCGGTGTTTCCGGCACCGGTTTTATCGCCCGCGGCTTCATCGCCGCGACGCGGGCGCGCAATGATTATCGGGTTTCAGCCGTGCTCACACGCCGGACGCCGATGTCTGTCGAAGGGATTCCCCGGGAACTGCTGGTGCGTTCCGCCGAAGAGTTGGCGGAGCATTGCGATTTGATCGTGGAGTGCAGCGGGGATGTGCTGCATGCGACCGAAGTCGTGGATGCGGCCCTCCGAGCGGGCCTGCCGGTGGTGACCATGAATAGCGAATTCCATGTGACCACGGGCTCGTGGTTCATGGGTCGGGGCATGCTGACCGAAGCGGAGGGCGACCAGTCCGGCAGCCTCGCGGCGCTCGCGGAGGAAGTGGAATCCATGGGCTTTTCCCCCGTGGTGTATGGAAACACGAAGCGGTATATGAATCTCCATCCCACGGTGGAGGAAATGGAATTTTGGGCCGCCAAACAGGGCATTTCCCTCGATCAGGTGACCGCTTTCACCGACGGAACCAAGGTCCACATCGAGCAGGCGCTCGTCGCCAACGGGCTGAATGCCGGCATCGCCGAGGGAGGCTTGGCCGGCCCGCGCACGGAAACCCTCCGCCAGGCGGCGGATGTTCTGGCCGAGCACGCCGCCGCCGTGGGACTGCCCATTGCGGATTACGCAATCACCCCGGAATGCCCCGGCGGCATCTTCATCGCCGCCACGCATGGCGCAGACCATGCCCCGGCCCTGCAATATTTCAAAATGGGACCGGGACCGCTGTATATCATCCAGCGCCCGCACCACCTTTGTTATCTGGAAATCGCCAAAACCATCCGCCGCGTGGCCTATGAAAAACGACCGCTCCTTAACAATGGCCCCGTTCCCAAAGTCAGCGTCGCCGCCATTGCCAAGCGCGACCTGAAACCCGGCGAGCGCATCCCCCGCGGCCTCGGTTCCTTCACCGTCCGCGGCGAATGCGTGCATGCGGCGGATCACCTGGGCCATCTGCCCGTAGGACTTCTGCAAAACGCCGTGGTGAAACATCCTGTGAAAGCCGGAGAAATCATGGGAATCGACGACGTGGAGCTCCCGGAATCCCTCGCTCTCACCGCATGGCGGGAAATCGAGTGCCGCATCCGCGCCGCCGCCGCCACCGTGACGCCATTGCTTTCCGCGATTTTGATCAACTCCTGAAAAGGGGCCACCACCGCCCCGCCGCAGCTGGGCTTTCGCCTTCCCGGAGTCCGCATCACGCCCGGGAGTGGCCATCGGCCGACGCGCATGATTCGATTTTTCGTGAACTTTCGTTCACTCAACCCGCTCAAGCCCATCGCTGGCCGGTTGAACGCTTGACGCCTTCCACCCCTGCCACTACCGCCAAAGCCTATGCTCCGGGGGAAGAAAATCGCCGTCACCATGCCCGCCTACAATGCGGGAAAAACCGTTCAACGCATGTGGGATACCATCCCGCACGACGTCGTGGACACTGTTATTCTTGTGGACGACTGCTCGAAGGACGACGGCTTTGAAAAAGCCAAAGCCCTGGGCATGAGCGCCTACCGCAACGAGAAAAACCTCAACTACGGCGGCAACGTCAAGCGCTGCCTCCAGCTCGCCCTCGACTCCGGCGCGGATGTCATCGTGCTCCTGCACCCGGATTGCCAGTATTCCCCCGCCATGGTCCCGGCCATGGCCGCCATGCTCATCGACACCGGTTATGACCTCTGCCTTGCCAGCCGCACCAGCGGCAGCGGCACCCTCGGCACCGGCATGCCCATCTGGAAATACCTGCCCAACCGCCTCATCACCGCC